>JAAXQM010000048.1 GCA_012974295.1 Dehalococcoidales bacterium | reverse complement strand
GTATAGCTGTGATAACTGTTCAGTCCTCTCCATAGAAGAGGTCGTCATACAATAACTCAAGCCTGTACTTGTGTTTCAGCTCTTCGTGAACTAACCTCTCACACAGGCTTTTTGCCCCCTCATCACGGAGTACACTCGTCATACGGGAGTAGAACTCCACTGCCTGTTGCTCCCGCTTCATGGCGATAACAAGCGTGCCCTGCAAGCTGGTTCCTTCCAGCTTATCGCTGGTGGTCAGGTGCTCGCTTATCATAAGGTTGGGTATCTCCTTCTTATTCCACTGTCCTTTTTCCCAATCCCTATCCTTGAGCCCTTTAAGGATCTCCAGATGGCGAAGCTCGTCCCCGGCCAACTCTTTCATCAATGATTTGGCACCGGCATCATCCGTATTATTCTGCCCTGCTGAGTAGAAGGCCTCTGCGGCGATCTCCTTGTACATCGCTGTCTCAAGCAGCTCGGTCAGTTCATCGCTCAAATTATTACTCCATCCACCTATAATCTCTTGTAGAGATGATACCCAAAAGAATCTTTAGCGCTAGATTTCCTCAAAGATAGTGTCTGCTTCACTCCCACATACTTTGCAGACCAGGGTTCTCGTCTTTGGACTTACCTTGGTTAACTCTTTTTCCTTTACTTCTTTGGTGATTAGATCAGCTTCGCCTCCACAGATCTCACAAACGTGATTCTTTTTATCGTGATCGTGATGCGGCACCATGTCTTACCTCCTTAAGAATCTATTTAATCCGGCTGGCAATCGTTTTACCGAAGTCAGCGCATTTCTTAATTTCATCTTTATCTGGCACGAATTTGAATGAAAGGCCACAGTCTACTACCTCGATCCCGGCCTGGCTTAATTCTTGCTCAATAGCTTTCACTGCACCACCTGCCCAGCCATGTGAACCGAAGGCAGCACCCAGCTTTCCCTTTGGCTTGAGACCTTTAAGGTAACAGAGAAATCCGGCCACGGTGGGAAACATCCCGTTATTCAGGGTAGGGGAACCGATGAGGATAGCCCTGGCATCCAGCACCTCTTTGATAATGTCACTTTTATCGGATTCGGTCAGATTATAGAGCTTTACATCAACTTCCGCATCGGTGATACCTTGCGCAAGCGCATGAGCCATTTTCTCGGTGCTCTTCCACATGGTGTCATAGATTACCAATACCTTCTGTTTATTCTCGCCTTTCCCCCAGGATGCATAGGCTTTAACAATGGTATCAATGTGAGACCGCCAGATGATACCGTGACTGGGAGCGATGGTGTCGATTTTTAATCCACCGAGCTTTTCCACTGCCTTCACGATTAGGTCACTGAATGGCATTAGGATATTGGCATAGTACTTGGTCGCCTCGGGCATAATTGCGTCCAGGCCTACCTCATCATCAAATCTATGAGAGGTCGCCAGATGCTGCCCGAAAGCATCCATGGAAAACAGGATATTGTCCTCTACCAGATAACTACACATGGAGTCAGGCCAGTGAAGCATGGGAGTAGGTATAAACACAAGCTTTCTCTTGCCGAGATTAAGCTCGCTTCCCTCCTTCACTGGAGACAGGGGCCAGTCAGTGTGAAAGGTTTTCCCCAGGCCACTCTCTCCGAACTTCTCCAGGGTAATCAGTTTTGCTTTCTTTGCTTCCTGCATTACTGTGGGCAGGGAACCTGAATGATCCATCTCAACGTGATTCGAAACTACATAGTCTATATCCTCCAGGGCAACTATCTCTTTGATTCTGTCCCGCATCTGTTCATAGAACGGTGCTTTTACCGTATCGATAAGAGTGATCTTCTCATCGATAATAAGATACGCGTTGTAGGTGGTTCCCAGACGCGTGGAGTAGCCGTGGAAATTCCTTATATTCCAGTCGATAGCTCCAACCCAGTAGACGCCATCCGCTAGCTGTACTTTGCTCACTTATTACCTCCTGATTAAAATTACAGGTTCCCAAATGTCAGATCATTGCAGGTTTGGGGTTTATCTCGAAATGGGCTAAGCCGCTTGAGATGTCGCAGGTGGTATGAAGACCCGCGCTGCGAGCTCTCTATCAAGCATAAGCAGCGCATCGCCCTTGTTGCCCACCAGCTTCAGCTTGGCGATGATATCGTTGTCGTTCGATTCCTCTTCGATCTGTTCGGTAATAAACCACTGGAGAGCGATGTTTGTAGCATGATCCTTCTCCTTGATCGCGAGGTCAACGAGGTTATTGATTCGCTTGGTGACGAACTGCTCGTGCTGGAGTGTTTTCTCGAACATGTCCAGGGGTGATTCCCATACTATTGCCGGAGCATCTATAGCCATGAGCCTTACCTGTCCGCCCTGGTCATTGATGTAGGTATAGAATTTCATGGCGTGTACCATCTCTTCCTGGTACTGTACCATGAACCAGTTAGCAAACCCCTTCAGCCCGATGTGCGTGCTATGGGCCGACATGGACAAATAAAGGTATGCCGAATAGATCTCCTTGTTCACCTGCTCATTCAGCGCTGCTTCCATTTTCTTGCTCAGCATAATAATACCCCCTCTTATTTTTAGCTACGTTACCTTAAGAGACTGCTGAAATCGTCTCAATCAACTCCCTTATCCCCCAATCTTGGGGGACTTTTTGAAGCTGGGGGAAACACCCCCAGACCCCCGGCAGGAAGTATCCTGCACCTCTTTTTTAGCGGTCTCTGAAATAAACGAGATCGTGACTTGTGGTCTTTATATCGACGGTATGCCGCTACAGTATCCCTGCATCCATTTATTAGAATTTCTCTTGTTAGACTACCTTCCGGAACTTCTCTGCAGGGGCACCACAAATGGGACACTCCTCGGGGAGGGTTCCATCTGATACATAGCCGCAGACACTGCATACATAGTATTCAGTATCAGCATCAGCCAGCATATGCTCCAGCGCCTTTTCGTAGAGCTTGGCATGTCCCCTCTCTACATCGCGGGAGTAACCGAATATTTTCGCTACCTGTGAATTACCTTCCTCATTCGCATCTATGATGAACTGAGGATAGGAGTTGCCGGCCACATTCTCCCTTTCAAATGCGCTTTCCAGGTTCTCCTGAGTGTCGGATACACCGCCGAGGAGGCGTAGGTGATGGAAAGCGTGAATTCCCTCGGCCTCCGCGATAGCTCGGAACAATCTGGCCACCTGGCGGTAGCCATCCATATCGGCCTTGATAGCGAAGGCGACGTTTCTCTGGTGGGCCTGGGACTCAGCGACGAAGCCGTCCTTGAGGTGTTTAGGGGTCTTAATTCCTTTAACCCCCGGGACTTCATGTGGGATCAGCTTTTCTGCATCCTCGCCGCAAACAGGGCAACTCTCAGGCTTATCGGAGGCTAGTTCTATATGGTGACAATTGGTACATTTCCACAAAACGCTATCTACCTCCTTATGTAGGAATTTCGCAGATCAATCCGCCAGTATTAGGTACTGGTTTGTCACTGCACCATGCCAATATCAGGGAGTCTATAGGTAGATCTCCCATAAGCGACAGCTTGTAGTTCACACTCTCTCTATATGCTAGACATGCCGGTACAATTACAGCTAGTCTACATGCTGTCGAGAGTATATACTGCCCTATTTATGTTCTTCGTGATCTTCGCAAGAGTGACAGCAACCACACTCGCAGGAGCTGCCGCTGCTGGCGCATGGCTCACAGCAATAGGTCTTGCCCTCACTGTCATAGCCAGAGCCGGATACCGCACAGCCACAAGCTGGACATATTTGTTCCGCCATCTTCTTTTACCTCCATTCTTTGAATAGAATAACTAGTCGAGTTTCTTAAACTCGTCTTTACCGGCCCCGCAGACCGGGCACTGCCAGTCTTCAGGCAGTTCCTCGAATGGTGTCCCCGGCGCGATGCTGCCATCGGGATCACCTAGCTCGGGGTCATAAACATAGCCACAAACGCTGCATTCATATTTTGCCGCTGCCATATCTATTCTCCTTTCTATACTCGATCATTTCTTAATCTTTATGGAAGGAGGGAGCTGTCTTGGGAGTGGTGCCTCGTTTTACCAGATGGTAATAGGCGTAAGTCATAGGCTCACCTTCTGCGATGACTTCGGCGTCTACAAGATCGCCGATAAAAATAGTATGTGTACCCACATCTACGCTGTTAATCACTTTGGCTTCGAGGTAGGCCAGGGTGTTATCCAGAGCGATAGGTGCTTGGGTCTCCCCCAGTTTGTAGTTAATGCCATCAAACTTGTCTATATCTCTTCCTGATTTGAAGCCAAAGCGTCCAATAAGATTCAAGGGGGTGTCTTGCGCTAAAATGGAAGCGGAGAAGACCCCACTGTCCACGATGTACTCGTGGGTGAGATTTTCCTTATTGATGCATACCGAAATAATCGGTGGCTCGGAGGAAACCTGGACCACGGTGTTACAGATCTGACCGTTGATCCTGTCTTCCTTTCTAGAGCCGATCACGTATAAACCGTAGCTAATCATATGCAGCGCTTTGGTGTTCATATAATTCCCTCCCGGTATTCTTAATAGTTCTCCGCCATAAGCTCGAAATAGCTCTGGGGATGGTCGCAAGCGGGGCAACGCTTGGGAGCTTCTGCCCCCTCATGGACATATCCGCAGTTGCGGCACTTCCACTTGACAACTTTGTCTTTCTTGAATACGCTGTTCTCTTTCACATTCTTGAGCAGCTTTCTATAGCGAATCTCATGCTGCTCTTCTACTTCAGAAATTTCCTTAAATGTCTTGGCCACCTCTTGAAAACCTTCCTGGTGAGCCACTTCAGCGGCTTCTTTGTAGAGTTTGGTCCATTCCAGGTGCTCCCCGGCTGCTGAAGCCTCCAGGTTTGCTGCGGTATCACCTATGATACCTGCTGGGTAGGTTGCAGTGATTTCTAGATCTCCCCCCTTAAGGAATTTGAAGAATAGCTTGGCATGCTCTTTTTCGTTGTCCGCGGTCTCGAGGAAGATCCCTGCGATCTGCTCATGCCCGGCCTTTTTTGCAGCAGATGCAAAGTATGTGTACCGATTCCTCGCCTGCGATTCTCCGGCAAATGATGCCAATAGATTGTGCTCCGTCTTGCTTCCTTTAAACTCCATAGATTTCTCCTTTCTACTTTGTTTTCTTTACATAAACCTTATACTGCCCTGCTTCTTCCTCCATGCCCAAAAGCTCATGACCCGTTGTGCAGTCCAACACAGTCTAACGTCTCATCTGCCTTCATAGATACACATCCTTAAATGAAGAGGTTGACCTTCCCCTCCCTGGCCTCGGCTAGATACGTGGCGACCCCGGCGTAGCTATGTACCTCGGGAATGAAGGCCTCCTTGCCGAGCCCCATCATACCCATAGAGGTGGTGCATGCGATGTATTTTACTCCCATTTCCGTGGCCATAGTCATAAGCTCGTCAAGCTGGGGGAAGTTAACGTCTTTCATGAGCTGCTTCATCATCTTGGTGCCCATTCCGAACATGTGGAATTTGGATAGAGGTAATCGCTTGGAGCCACCGCGGTTCATGAAGTTAAGCATTTGCCTCATTACACCTTTACTCTTGCCTCCACCCTCATTTCGCTTGATAATATTAAGCCCCCAGAAGGTGAAGAATATGCTTACTTCCATCCCCATAGAGGCGGCCCCGATGGCGATATTGAAGGCGGCCAGAGCCTTGTCAAGCTCGCCGCTGAACATCACCAGAGTTACTTTTTCCTTCTCTTCCATGCTCGCCTATTAATCTATGGTTTGCCCGCATTGGGGACAGACCTTAGCCGTTTTATCCACCTCAATATCGCACGTCACGCAGCGCCGCAACTCAACGTGGCATGGCTGGCAGAAAGGGGGAGGATTCGAGGATATCCCCTCATCACAGTACGGGCAAGAGCACGCCCCCTCGTTTTCCTTTGATTTCTCGCTACTATTCATCCTTACTCCTCTTTACGCTTTTTACCTATTTGCCCTGCTTCTTCAGGTAATCATCGATGGCCTTATTCAGTGCTTGAGCACCGAGGTTAGAGCAGTGAAATTTATTCTTCGGCAGCCCTTCAAGCTCTTTTGCCACGAGGGCCGGGGTGATCTTCCTCGCCTCCTCAATGGTCTTACCCATTGCCATCTCGCTAACGATGCTGGATACGGCGATGGCAGCGCCGCAGCCGAAGGTCTTGAACTTAACATCGCTGAGATGGTTATTATCCACTTTGATATAGAAGGTCATCATATCCCCGCATACCGGGTTTCCCTCCTCACCAATGCCATCGGCATCCTCGATTTCTCCTACATTACGGGGGTTCGTGAAGTGGTCCATTACCGTATCGCTATAAATAGGCATCTCAACTTCCTCCTTGCTGACCTTTTAGAAATTTCGAATATAGTGGCGACATCTGCCTGAGACGATCAACTATAGGTGGCAGCTCTGCCAATACATAATCAATATCATCTTCCGTATTCTCCAGTCCAAGGCTGAAGAGAAGTGAGCCCTGTGCGATTTCAGGAGGAAGCCCCATAGCGGTGAGCACATGCGAGGCCTTAAGTGCCCTGGAAGTGCACGCCGAACCGCTGGATACCGCTATCCCCTGTTGACTTAACAGCATTAGCATCGACTCTCCTTCGATGAACTCGATACAGAAGCTGGCATTACCGGGAAGACGCTGTGTTGGATGCCCTGTGAGGATCGCATGTTCGATCCGTGACGGTAGCTCCCCGATCAGCTTGTCGCGTATGGCAGAGAGGTGTACCATCCGGGATTCCATCTCCTCCGTGGCCAGCTCCGCGGCCTTTCCCATCCCGACAATGGCGGGCACATTCTCGGTTCCGGCCCTTCGTCCCCCCTCCTGCACGCCGCCATCGAGGAAGGGGATAACGCGCACACCTTTTTTAAGCCATAGAGCACCAACGCCCTTGGGCCCGTAGAACTGATTTGGAGCAAAGCTTAGCGCGTCAACACCCAGTTCATTAACATCAACAGGTATTGTACCTGCGGTGGCTACGGCATCTGTGTGGAACACGGCTCCATTCCTTTTTACAACATTAGCTATCTCAGTGATAGGCTGAATGGTGCCCACCTCGCTATTGGCGTGCATGATGGATACTAGAACCGTATCATCCCTTATGCTTTTAGCAGCCTCTTTGGGATCGACCAGCCCATACTTGTCGACCGGTAAATGGGTAACCTCGAAACCCCACTTTTCCAACGTCTTTGCCGTGTGAAGTACTGAATAATGCTCGATGGCTGAAATAACAATGTGCTTCCCCTGGGACTCCCTGGCTTGTGCCAACCCCTTAATGGCTAAATTATTTGCCTCGGTACCCGAACCGGTAAAGATGATCTCTTCAGGCTGGGCGCCAATGAGTGCGGCAACCTTACTCCTGGCGTCGTCTAACGCTTCTCTTGCTGCGTCTCCCCATTCATGGAGGGATTGTGGATTACCATACGCATCCTTAAGGTAAGGGAGCATTTCCTCCAGTACCTCGGGCAGAATTGAGGTTGTTGCTACGTTATCCAGATATACTCTCTTCATTACGACACCTATGCTAATCTAGCTCACATTCTAACCATGATGCTGCAACTTGGATGCGACTTTTGTCTCATAGCTGGATATAACCGGATACTTCTAACTGAGGCGAGCCTGTCGCTTGATGGTAAAATAACCCACAGATGCTACTGTCGCCTGCTTCATTCATATTTTATCGATTTCTACCCCATTATAGTATTCGTCTAGAGTCGTTTTATTCCGTTCCTCCTTGACCAGGAGGTTTTTTCGCGCTCTCTCAGCAACCAGGCTCACCGAAGTGACCACAACAGTTCTGCCTTTTTTTTATCTTAATAAGATTGTTTCGGAACGCAAGAGGCAACTTTTTATGAATAGGCATTGGTACTGACATATTGGTGAGAAGGGCTTTCATATTCGGCATTTCCACTCACCTCCTTAGGCTTTTTGGTTAGACATAACATCCCCGAGGTTTTCTTGAGCAGCTATATCATCGATAATGAATTAGCCTCTTGCACAACAGAGACCCTTTTCGTTGCATCATACATGACGTTAAGCTCTCAGAGACTGCTGAAATAGTCCAAATCAACCCCCTTAATCCCCCAATCTTGGGGGACTTTTTAAAGCTGGGGGATACCCCCAAACCCCCAGCAGGAAGTATCCTGCACCTCTTTTTCAGCGGTCTTTCTCATACATAACGATAAAAAATAGAAGGAGGCTGGTCATCTCTGCTCTTATTGTAGCTTCTGCATATCCTGGCCGCAGCAGACCAACGTACCCCCGCCGGCCTTATCTACCGTTACCTCATTACCGCAGATATTGCACCTGTATTTTTCTCCCACCTTTTCTACACCCATATTATACACCTCCGATATACTTTGTCGAGACATTCAAAGCCTCTTGTCATATTTGATTATTTCGGTCCGTAATGTGCTGGGTGACCTCGGCATTGCCAAGATATTCTCTTCCTCTGCTACTAAGTCGCAGACAATCGCTGAGAAGTAGCACTACATTCTTCTTAATCGTGTAAATCTTTAGGAGATTACGTCACCTCTTATCCCTATCATTACCTCTTTTAGGGGAATATCCTTGCCGCTTGCGCCTATGGCCTGCTTTGCCATATGCACCAGACCGGCGCAGCAGGGTACCTCCATGTATACTATAGTAAGGCTCTTTATATTCGAACTGCGTAAAATATCCGTCAATTTCGACTGGTGGGCCTGGAAGTCGTCCAGTTTTGGACAGGCCACCAACAGAGCGTGATCCTTTATGAAGTCATGGTGGAAGTTGGCGTAGGCGAAGGGTACACAGTCCGCAGTCAGCACCAGGTCTGCTCCCTGGAGAAACGGTGCTGTAGGTGGTACGAGGGTGAGCTGGACCGGCCAGTGGCCGAGCATTGATTGCTGGCAAATTTCATTAGCCGGGGCAGTTGCGGTTGTACCCTGTCTTTCAAACTGTGTAACAGTAGACGATGGACAACCACAGGGAAGCTCGTCCTTGAGATGCGCCTCATGCTTCATGTGCTGCAGGGCAGCTTCCTCATCGAAGACATTGGCCTCTCGCTCCTCAATAGTTATGGCATCTAGGGGACATTCCCCCAGGCAAGCGCCCAGGCCGTCGCAGTAAGTCTCGCTGACGAGCTTTGCTTTACCGTCGATAATCTGGATGGCACCCTCGGCGCAGGAGGGTACGCATGTACCGCAGCCGTCGCACTTCTCCTCGTCTATTTTAACGATTTTCCTCAATATCTTTGTTGCCATTTTAGATCTCCTTAAATTACTAGCCTGAGCCAGGCCTCAATTGTGATGTAGATATTATGGAAAACAGCCCAACTGGCATTTATTAATCTTTATATCTAATTTGTTTGCTGTATCGCCAACCTGTTTGGTGCTAACTTCCAACTTCTTCGCTATGCTAAAAGCCACAGCACAGGGAAGCTTACCGTCGACCAGTGAATCCTGAATTTCCATTTCCAGTTTTTCGTTCATGGTGTCACCTCCTATATAAAAACTGCTGCTATTCGCAGCCCGTCAACGTTTTCCATCTATCCTCTCCCAGGCACTCGCGAGCTGAAGCACACCAGTCGATACATGACGGGAGCTGCTCCTTGTAAATCCACTCGCCGCACTCGTGGCACTTCGCCTTAGTCTCGTTGGAGAAGATCTCCTCCTCCGCACCACATTTCGGGCACTTGTAGAGCTCCACCCGCAGGTTCCTGAAATCTTGACCGGGACATACCGACTTCATATTTTAACCTCCCTGTTATATCTTATTATTCCGTTACCAGAAAGAGAGCTATCTTTGAGCGATCCCACTGCCCAGTTCAAACGCGTCTGTTAGAGCGGTTGGATGATCCATGATCTCTCCTTGCTTATCCACACCCGGAACAAGAAGCTCTTCGCCATACTCGACACCGATTGCCTGGAAGAAATATTTGACCGTCAATATAGATCCATCAAACAACTTCTTGCCTTTTGTTGCCCCAACAGCAATAAAGACGCCTTTTCTCCCTGTATCAGGCGGGTTCTGCTTAAGGACGTATTTTCGTGCCCACAGCGCCTGGCAACGGTCAATAAGCGCTTTAACCTGGCTGGTCAACCCGTAGAAAAATATTGGTGAGGCAATAATCACCACATTAGCCTCAAGGAGCTTGGGATATATGTCATCCATATCGTCTCGAATAACGCAGTTACCATCTGCAAGACAACCGTAATCTTCATGGCAGGGAGCTATCTCGAGTTCATCTACGATGATTTTCTCGACATATGCCCCCTGGCCCCGGGCTCCCTTCAACGTTTCATCGAGTAGCAGATCGGTATTGCCCTTTATCCTCGGGCTTCCCATTATTCCCAGGATCCTCAACTACGTCTCCTTATCATTGCTTACTGAAGCCCTTCAACAGGTCAGAAAGCTGCCTCACATGAGCTTTCTCCTCCTCTATTACCCTGTCTACTGCCTCACGTTGTGGACGGAGAACCAGTTCACGCAGGTTCAAGTAGAACAGTATAGAGTCCTTTTCTGCGCTGAGAGCAATCATAATAGCTTCGGATGCACTACCTGCCTTCTGTGCCATCGCACGGGCAGCCTCATCATTGCGGAACACAGCGGAGTCGATAAGCGCCTTCAGATAAAGGTCGTACTCTTCAGTGTAGGTCTCCGGTGGTGCATAGTCTGACAATGAGCCCAGCATACGCCGGAAGATCTCGATATGCTTTGTTTCTTCAAGGACCAGATACTCCCACATACTCCTGGATTTTTCATCCTTGGCAGATTGTGCCAGGGAGTCGTAAAAAGCGGCTCCGCTCTGTTCGATCCCAACGGCGATATTTACAAGTTCACTGCCGCTAAAAAATAAGCCCATTTCTACCTCCTTATAATCGCTGGATATACTTGTGCGCCTGGAGCGTTGCCTTGGCACCTTCGCCGGCGGCGACCACTATCTGTTTCTCCACAACATTGGTCACATCCCCGGCGGCGAAGAGACCGGGCACCCCCGTTTCATTGGCACAATTTACCTCAACCTCACCTAGATCATTGAGCTTGGTTATTCTACCGGTTAACTCGGAGTTGGGTAGTAGCCCGATCTCGATAAAAACTCCACCAACCTTGAGCTTCTTTTCCTCGTCGCTTTTCAGGTCCCTGATGACTATAGCCTCCACAAGGCTTTCACCATCTATAGCTATTACCTCGTGCTCTATAAACACGGTAAGGTTGGGGGAATCCACAACCCTGTCAATAAGTATCTGGGAGCCGGTCAATGTTGTCAGCGACACAAGATAGACGTGCTCTGCAATCTTCACCATATCATAGGCAGCTTCCAGGGCGGAATTACCCCCGCCGATAACGGCCACCTTCTGCCCGGTAAAGAGCGGGCCATCGCAAACAGCGCAATAGGTCACCCCTCTACCGATAAGATGTTCCTCCCCAGGGACATTGAGCGGGCGCGGGCGCTTTCCGGTGGCGACGATCACCGCCTTTGCCTTATAGCTTTCACCCTTAGCTGTCTTGACCTCAAATCCAGTGTCCAGCCGGGATAAAGCAACTACTTCTTCACCGGTCTTCTGCTCCAGCGGAAACTGCTTCACCTGCTCCTCGAACTTCTGCATTAGCTCAAAGCCTTCAATATATTGATAGCCCATATAGTTCTCTACACTTGCTGCCCACATAGCTTGCCCTCCAATATCCTTACTAAGAAACAGGGCATCTATACGCTTCCTGGCAGCGTAGACCGCTGCCGTCATCCCCGCTGGACCACCGCCAATAATAATGAGATCACGCATATGCTATTCAGGAGATTGCTGAAATAGTCTCAATCAACCCCCTAATCCCCCAGTCTTGGGGGACTTTAGAAGCTGGGGGACACCCCCAGACCTCCGGCAGGAAGTATCCTGCACCTCTATTTCAGTAATCTCATGCAGGTTCACTTAGAGACCCAATTTTTCTTTCAGCTGCGCTTCGTTGAATCCAATGGTGAACTCGCCATCGATTTCGATGACAGGGACTGCCATCTGACCCGTCTTCTTCACCATCTCCTCACGGGCTGCACTATCCGTCGCGACATCGACGTCCTGATAGGCGATATTATGCTCATCGAGGAACATACTGGTCCTCTTGCACCACGGTCAAGTTTGGGTGGAATAGACTTTCACCTGTTTAGTACTCATTTTTTCCTCCTTATTAAATATTGTTTAAAGCGGAACAGTGGATCTTGTTATTTGATACGAATAACAGTTTTTTTGGCTTGGCTTCAGGAGCTTTAAGCAAGATAACATCTAGAACCTGGTCTCATAGCTTGCCTCGATCTTATTTGTATTCACTTCTCTTTGTGATTGAGTCTGTATCAACTCTCAGCTCCAACTTCAGAACACATTCTAAGCGAGGTTATGACCTTTGTATGTGACTTTTATCTCTCCCATTACCTGATGGTGAGCATAAGAATCCTAACGTGTCGTTACTCGTTTGTCAATCCTGCTACGATTCTGATTGACTGATAGTGCGCCGTGTGTTAAATTTTCACCGTATCGATGTGAGATTGCTGAAAAAGATGCCCCGATTATATCGGGGTCTGGGGAGGTTGCGGAGTTGATTGAGACTATTTCGTCAGATCCATGTAACTATTCATATAAAGGGAACGGAAAAGGAGGACCAGGTGAAGCAGGATAACTATGATGTGGTTGTTATCGGTTCGGGGATAGGGGGGCTGTCTGCGGCAGCATTTCTTGTTGCCAGTGGATACAGGACTTTGGTGGTGGAAAGGTTGCCCCGGGTCGGTGGTCGTTATTCCACGATAGAGCATAAGGGTT
>JAAXQM010000035.1 GCA_012974295.1 Dehalococcoidales bacterium | reverse complement strand
CAGATGAGCTGAGCACGGCACTGGTGAAGCTTAAGAGGGATGAGATGGTGGAGATGGTTAGGAACAGGATCGATGAGGGTGAATACCACGTCCAGGTCCTCGAGGAGTGCCATTGGGGCATGGCCATCATTGGCGAGCGCTTCCGGGAAGGCGAGTGCTAATAGGAGTGGCTATGGCAGTACTCTATTCACACTTCTTAATATCGCCAGATAGTATAAGAAAGTGTTAAACGGTTAATCCTAGCAGAAAGGAGAGTACTATGGCAAAGTTTGATCCTGATGTTCTGGGTGAAATAGTCAAGGAATGTATCGGACTTCCCCACGATGAAATGCTAGCCGCAATCACAGAAGCAGTGAAAGAACGATATCCCAAGCTATACATCCGCAAGAATAGGAAATGGCATTGGAGTAATGCTGGCGGTGCTATGCTACAGATATCTTTCCTTTATGGATCACTTACAGAATACTTACTATTTGCTCATACAGCCATTGGTACAGAAGGGCACACCGGGATTTATCTATCAAAGCTTTGGGATTGGGTTTTGGAAGGCGAGATGTGGCATTATGGTTTGGGAGACAGTGAGCGCACCGTATACAATGTAGGAGACCTGGGTTATCTGGACAAAGGAGGTGGGGGTGAGGGTTTCTGTGTCAAGGACAATATGACGGTACTTGAATATGCTCGTGGCAACATCCCCTTGATGATGCCTTTTGGTTTGTGGGACAGTATATTCAGTACGCTTGACTTCAAGAGTGTACTTGGCCAGAGTTGGGAATATACAAAGCTGTCTACTAGGGAAATACTGAGGGGAAGAGTCTGATACATTAATTATCAATATTGTAGAAAAAAAGAGGAGGATAGTCGATGGCATATCGAGTTATTCAGTGGAGCACCGGTAACGTTGGAGCTTGCTCATTGCAAGCGATAATCAATCATCCGCAACTGGATCTCGTTGGGGTATGGGTATACCACGATACTAAAGCGGGACTGGACGCCGGTGAGCTGTGTGGTATTGAACCGATCGGCATAAAGGCAACGCAGGATGCGGAGGCACTTATGGCAATGGAGGCTGACTGCGTATGCTATACATCCATCACCGGTATCAATCCGTTGGGGCCGATCGACGAGATCTGTCAAATCCTACGCTCGGGCAAAAACGTTGTGACATGTTCCCTCATCAGTCTTGTTTACCCAGGAGCTCTTGGTCCGGATATTCACCAAAAGCTGGAGGATGCCTGCAAAGAGGGCGGAGCATCGCTTCTGGTATCCGGAATTGATCCGGGTTTCGCCAATGATGTATTACCTCTGACACTGAGCGGCTTGTCAGAACGGTGGGAAAGCATTCGCATTCAGGAGATCGTGAATTATGCTACCTATAATCAGCCAGAAATCCTCTTTGAGACCATGGGTTTTGGCAAGCCACTGGATGCTCAGCCACTAATTCTAACTCCGGGTGCACTTACTTTCGCCTGGGGAGGTCCTATCAAGCTTATGGCTGAAGCACTGGGGATTGAGCTCGAAGAGATTCGAGAAGTCCATAACCGGATGCCGGCACCCACCGATCTGGAAACTCCTGCCGGGATTATTAAAGAAGGCACCTGTGCAGCATTACGATTTGAGGTACAGGGAATCGTCAAAGGTCGGCCCGTCCTGATAGTGGAACATGTGACTAGGATGCATGACGATGTGGCGCCAGATTGGCCACACGGCAGAGGTCACACAGTAATCATAGAAGGGCGGCCACGCATAGTCTGTTCCGTGCAACCAGAGGATGAGCATGGCGATCACGCGGTGGGAGGTGTTATCCTCACGGCGACGCGCATAGTAAACGCTATTCCGACAGTCTGCGCTGCGCCAGCTGGGTTTATGTCAGCACTTGACCTGCCCCTCATCACCGGCAAAGGGCTTTTTGCTTAAGAGGATATCGAGGTATTCTTTAGAGGCTCTTAATACAAACATAAGGAGGATATGACGATGACATATCGAGTCATACAATGGGCAACCGGGGGAGTCGGCAAAGCGGCGATAGAGGGTGTGCAAAGCCATCCTGAACTGCAACTTGTGGGATGCTGGGTACATTCCCCTGAAAAAGTAGGGAAAGATGCCGGTGTGATAGCGGGCATTGGGAAGATAGGGATAACAACCACGAACAGCATCGATGACATAGTGGCGCTTGATGCCGACTGTGTAATCTATACGCCTCTGTTGCCGAATGAAGATGAACTGGTACGTTTACTAGAATCTGGAAAGAACGTCGTCACCACCTGTGGTTATATCTACCCGTTCAAGTCGGGCAACGTTGATCGCCTACAGGAAGCTTGTTCCAAGGGCAAATCGGTACTGCATGGGACCGGTATTCACCCCGGGGGCCTAACCGAACTATTCCCCCTACAACTGTCTGCTTTATCCCGCGCTATTACCCATGTACGTTCAGAAGAGTTTTCCGATATTCGGACATACAATGCCCCCGATGTAGTCAGGGATATTATGCTATTTGGTAAAAAGCCGGAAGAGGCATTAGCCAGCTGGATGGTGGGCTTCCTGTCCAACGGCTTTGGCCAGTCCATATATATGATTGCCGATGAGCTGGGTTTCAACCTTGATGACAAAATCAGTACTATCAATGAAGTCGCAGTAGCCACTTCACCCATCGATACGCCCATCGGTATCATCGAGCCGGGACTGGTGGCTGCTCAGCGTTTTACCTTCCAGGGATGCGTTAATGGGAAACCGGTCATCGAAGCCATTGTCAACTGGTTTATGGGAGATGGGCCTTTTGATAAGCCCTGGGGCTTTGGCACGGAAGGTGTGCGTTTCGAAATCGAGGTGAAAGGCGATCCCCCTCTAAAAGCTGTCTATCATGGTTTCCATCCTGCTACCGTTGAATCGGGACTGCTTCGCAATGAAGGTATTGTGACACCAGCAATGCACAGCGTAAATTCCGTCCCCTATATTTGCGAAGCTCAACCGGGGATACGAACTTATCTGGACTTGCCTATGATCTGCGGTCGAGCTGCTTCCGACTAATACGTAGCCATCAGGGAAATGCTTTACTCTTGAGAAAAAGTAGTCCCGCTTCTGGAAGCGTGGAATGAGGCCAGGTCTGCATGATTATTAGGCCATAAACTTTCATTGGAGGTATGATGAATAAACAGTTCGACAACAAGGATCGATTGAAGGGAAAGGTGGCGGTTATCACTGGTGCCGCCCGCGGTGTTGGCGCAGAGCTGGCACGCTATTTTGTTCAGTCCGGAGCAAGAGTTGTGATTGCGGACATTTTGGACGACAGGGGCGAGCCGCTTGCTGAGGAGTTGGGAGATGCTGCGTATTTCCAGCACCTGGATGTTACGTCAGAGGATGACTGGGAAGCTGCGATTCCTGAAGCTGAATCCCGTTTCGGGGTAGTTAATGTGCTCGTCAACAATGCGGCAATACTTCATCTGGCCACTATCGCTGACACCTCAGCAGATGACTTTCGCCGGGTGCTCGATGTGAACCTCGTCGGTCCCATGCTCGGGATTAGAGCAGTGACACCAGCCATGCGCCGAGCCGGTGGCGGATCTATTGTAAATGTTGCTTCAATAGATGCTTTCGATCCACACAATGGAAGTGTATGTTATGCATCCAGCAAATGGGGGCTACGGTGCCTTACGAGAGTTGCTGCCATCGAATTGGGTATGTATGGAATTCGAGTGAATGTTGTATTGCCAAGTGTTGGCAGTAACGAGATGCTTTTTCCGTTCATTGGAACCGCCATACGGGCAGAGGCTATGGACCTAGATGCTGATCCATCCCTCATTCCAACAGACCGGTTGCTTCGTGAGGAACAGATCATCGATGTGGTGCGTTTCGTCTCGTTCCTTGCATCTGACGAGAGCCCAAGCTGTACCGGTGCGGATTATCCTATCGATCGGGGACAGACAGCGGGGCATATGATCTTAGGATTGCCCGGCGATCAACCAATCACAGAATGATAAACAAAGACGTAAAGAGGGGCCAGGTGTCAACTATTAATGGCCATAATTCAGGAAGCTGTCACCAATTAGAGAGCCTCTGCTGACATGAGCGAAAAAGAAGTCTACGATATCCTGTTGATGGCCATGTTTGCCCTGGCCCCAATTGTCTTTATATTACTCTTATTTATACCCGCTGCTTACGGACGTTATGGGAAAGGAAGGGCAACTGCGTGGGGGCCCAGCATCAACGTCAAGGTAGGCTGGATGATCCAGGGGTCACCTGCCCTGATCGCCTTTGCTATCTTCTTTGCTCTGGGTGAATATGCCACCAACATGCTCCCACTTATATTCCTGACTCTTTGGATGATCCACTACGTGCAAAAGTCCTATATTTACCCGTTGCGGATGCGCGGTGCCAGACAAACACTGACACTATCCACCATGGCATTCGTTGTCTTGTTCTATATCATCAATGGCTATCTCAATGGCCGTTACCTTTCCCATTTCTCAGATGGTTACTCATCTGCTTGGCTAACAGATCCTCGCTTTGTCATCGGTGTCTTAGCGTTCTTCACCGGTATGGCTCTCAATCTCCATTCGGACAATATCCTGCGTAATCTACGCAAACCGGGCGAGGCCGATTATAAGATTCCGCAGGGAGGTTTGTTCAGGTTTGTTTCATGTGGTAACTATTTTGGTGAGATCATCCAGTGGGGTGGCTGGGCCATTGCCACATGGTCTCTGCCAGGCCTTTTTTTCTGCGTCTGGACTATCGCAAATCTTGCACCTCGTGCAATATCTTATCACCGCTGGTACCTTGACCGGTTCCCGGAATATCCCAAAAAGCGTAAGGCGCTCATTCCCTTCATATTTTAAGAGAGTGGTGAAATAGTCTCAATCAACCCCCTATATCCCCCAATCTTGGGGGACTTTTTTGAAGCTGGGGGACACCCCCAGACCCCCGGCAGGAAGTATCCTGCACCTCTTTTTTAGCGGTCTCCTTTGCTATTACATCACGCCATTACGGGTAAAGCCATATGCACAACCTAGCTAACTAGATGACCCCGAAGCGATTCAGTCATTCTCAGTTTAATAACTTCGGAAAAGAGCTAAAAGGGAGAAAAAGATGTGAGCACCTTGAGTAAGATGGAAATCACAGATGAAAAATAAATGGAATAACAGAGTTACACAAATACTTGGGTCACAGTATCCTATCATGCTGGGAGCGATGCAGGGGATCGGCAAATCAACGCTTGCAGCCTCGGTATCAGAAGCAGGGGGATTTGGGATCATCACCGCTCATTGTTTTCGCAAACCCGAAAAACTGCGCAATGATATCCGAAAAGCCAAATCCATGACAAGCAAACCTTTCGGTGTAAATTTCAGCATCGGATTGGTTCGGGATATGGATGCAATGCTCGATGTGGCTCTTGATGAAGGGATTAAGGTGATAGAGACATCTGTGATGCCCGGCAAAGAATATCTTCCCAAAATTCGGGAGGCAGGTGCTAAATGGATTCACAAAGTCGCATGTGTAGAGCACGCTCTCTCTACAGAACGACAGGGGGCAGACGCAGTAATCATCGTAGGTATGGAAGGAATCGGTTTCAAGCATGTTTCCCAATTGCCTACTCTTATCGGTGTCACATGGGCAGTTGAGCAAATGAAAATCCCGGTCATTGCAGCTGGCGGGATTGGGAATGGGCGTACAGTCGCTGCTGCGCTGGGTATGGGAGCAGAAGGTATCTGTATGGGAACAATGTTCGTGGCAACAGACGAATGCCCGGTTGGCAAGCGACATAAACGGTCGCTGGTTGATGCTAAACCATCCGATCCACTATTCCGCAACCAGGCCCTTAATCCTCCCGATATGAGCGTTTTTGAAGAAGTGATGAAGGACCGTGGAAACATGTCAATGGAAGAGTGGTTGAAGCGGCTGGAGAAAGTGATGCTGCAGCAATCACCTGATAAGCCGTATGAAGCCCAGGAGATGGCAGGAGGATCCCTGGCCGTCGGATTTATTGACGGGATTGTACCGGTGAAGGAACTAATCGATACAATAGTCAGTGATACCGAAGAAATCCTACTGAACCAGATACCAAATCAGTTTTCTTCCATATACAAGATGTAAGTCTGAAATCTGGTGATTACTGACACGATACTGGGCCTACTGCTAAGGAGGTAAGATGATAGCAGTATAGAAAACTGCTGGCAAAAGGTGAGTCATAGAAATAGGAGGAGATATGCGTGAGCAACTGGATATTAGCACAAACAATTGTATCATTGAGCAAGACGGACATATTCTGATCGTAACCCTGAATAGACCGGAGGTAAGAAACGCATTTAACGGGCCTATGCTTCTTGGAATGTACAAGGGATGGCGTCGATTGGATGAAGACGATAATCTCTTTTGCGCCATCCTCACCGCAAAGGGGGATACGTTCTGTGCCGGGATGGACCTGAAAGTAGGCCCAGAAGTAGTTGAAGACGCTGCAGAATTTCAAACGCTGATGCAATCAGTACCAAATCTTCACTGGCAAGCGCTATTGAGGGAAGATCGCCCAAACAAGCCAATTATCTTAGCGGTGGAGGGGTATGCGCTGGCCGGAGGAACAGAAATACTGCAAGGTACGGACCTGCGCGTAGGTGCAGAAGATTCTATTTTCGGGGTCACCGAGGTCATACGCGGATTGTATCCGCTGGGAGCTTCTGCCATCCGACTGCGTCGGCAGATTCCCTACTGTCTAGCTGCTGAGATACTTCTATTGGGCAGACGAATCAGTGCCCAGGAAGCACTCTCATGGGGATTGATCAATCGAGTGGTCCCAAAGGGGAAAGCACTTGAAGAAGCGATGAAAATGGCGCACCAGCTATGCGAAAACGGGCCTTTGTCCCTAAGAGCGATTACCCGTACGCTACGAGAGCTTGATGAAAGCATGCCCATGGCCGAGGCTTTAAAAATACAGGATGAGATCGGTTGGCCAGTGCTATCTTCGGAGGACGCCAAAGAGGGCATGACGGCCTTTAAAGAAAAACGAAAACCCGTCTTTAAAGGAAGTTGAATTATACGGGCTGTCCGATAAAGCTAACCCGTTTATCCCAACAGCATAACCTCACGATATATTTTTTCAACTACATTCTGCACGCCCATGGCTTTTTAAATGTTTTACCATATAATTCTGGAAACATGGCACCTATCATTCTTCAATACTCTAGGGGGTATTTCGGGTGAAAGTACTTATTGTAGTTCATTGCCCGTGAACATGAAAAGCTGTACTCAGCATAGTTGGCGAACGTGTTCTCATCATTCCTAATCACGGAGCCTTTATAGTTCCATTCGTAGACGGCTGATGTGTTGAACACTTTGGAAGAATGCACTAATGTCGTGTAAAATCTATACCGTTTGAAATATGAATAAGTTAACGTCGGGTATTTGAAAATCTGTGTGAAAAACGGATTGAGCTCCTGTTCGTTTTCCGTCGAAGTCTGGTGGAAACTCGCATTGATGAGGTTTTTGATAATAAAAGAATTTGATGTATCTGTCTCAACATATTTCATTTTAGGGTGATATTCTTTGCGCAAACCTAAGTACAGTCCGCCAATTACGCCCAAGAGAAAATCAAGGTAGAGCACTGGCATGAGCGTGCATAGATGCTCCTTGCCGTCCTTGTTCGTGTAAACGATCGGGAAATAAAAGTTGAGCTCCAAATACGGACGCAGGTTGATTTCGGTGGCCACATCATGGACATTGTAACAATTGCTGAACATCAGCAAGAACGGGTGCTTGCCGTTTATCTTCTTCACAGTTGGGTATTCCTCAGCCATAACTTTGTCAGAAGGTATGAACATCCTTTCTGGCAGGGTCTTCTTAAGTTCTTCTATGGGGAAATAACCTGATGCTAAATAAGAGAAGTTGTCTCCAACGACAAATGGGTCGTGCAACGTAAGATTTCTATACTTTTTAATACTCAGCATATTTGCCTACTTAATAGTGTAAGTGTCACGAGCATTATACCACGGGGTGCCGCCAGCTATGTTTCTGTACAGATGTTCGTAATCACCTTGTAGCTAGTGTGCTGTCCGGTGCTACCCCGTGCTGCCAAGTGGAATAGCAAAAGAATAGAGAAAATGGGTATGTGAAAACGGTCTAGTTGCTTATGAAACTTGCTTGACTAAAGGGGCTACCCGTAATGGGTGGCTCCTTTTTTATTGCCCGCAGTGTTGACAGCTCAGCTATGCTAGAGTATGCTTACCCAACGTATAGAGTAGGAGGTAGTTAATGCCTGAAGATGCTAAATGTCCTATATGTGGCTCTGAAACAGTTGAACGGAAAGCACAGAAAGGGCCGAACGTTGGCAGGTCATTTTCTGTATGCAATCGTTATCCTGAATGCAAAGGGAAAGTAGAGATAAGGGAAGAAGAGGACATTGATGGATTTCTGGTAGGGCAGGAAGAAAATAGGTTAGTAAGTAAAGAGGAAGCTACAGAGATAGTTGCAGAGGAAGCTAAAGCCATAGTTACGGAGGAAGAATCATCAAAATCAAGGACTATTGCTCTCTTGCTATGCTTTTTTCTTGGTTCACTTGGTGCTCATCGTTTTTATCTTGTGAAAAATCCAACCGCTATAACTATGCTTGTACTCTGGGTTATAGGCATAGCTACTGTTTGGATTTTAATTGGTATCCCATTTCTTATCGCTGTCGGTATTTGGTCACTTATAGATTTGATATTGATACTTGTTGGAGCCATGAAAGATGGTGAAGGCAGGCTAGTTACAAAATGGGAAACTTAAAACCCGAATGAATGGGTAAATTATAGGGGCTACCCGTAATGGGTGGCCCTTTCTATATTCCCAAAGAAACCTACCTTAACACCGCTCTAGCTATAAAAAGCATACACATCACTTTGTAACTACCATGTGTGTGGCCATTGTGCTGCAATCGCCTATGTGTTAGAGACTGCTGAAATAGTCTTAATCAACCCCCTATATCCCCCAATCTTGGGGGAGTTTTAAAGCTGGGGGACACCCCCAGACCCCCGGCAGGATGTATCCTGCACCTCCACTGATGTATTAGAGACTGATGAAATGGTCTCAATTAACCCCCAAATCCCCCAATCTTGGGGGAGGTATTAAAAAGCTTTTATAATCGCATTGACAATTACACAAGCCTGGAATATAATCCGTTTACCACTAAGCCATTAACCATAGAATCATGTAAAGGAGGTATTGATGCCCGATGAAACGTTTGATGCGGTAATAGTTGGAGGGGGGACTACGGCTCTATACACTGCCATGTATCTGATGAAGTATGGCGGCATGAGTGTTGGTATATTTGAGAGGAGGCATGAGATCGGCGGCTGCCTTTCCACCGAGGAGGCCGCAGCCCCGGGCTTTCGCGGCAATCAACATGCTACCATGATGTTTGACTGGTACCATGCGCCATTCCATCGCGATTTCCCTGAATTCTGGGACTACGGGGCACAGCGTGACCAGTATCTCGTCGCCGACGGTGGCATCTTCAGAAAAGAGCAGACCTGCCTTGCCATCTACAGTGAGAAAGATGACCCTACCCAGGAGCGTACCGCGAAGGAGATCGCCCGCTTCTCAGAGAGGGATGCTGATAAGTGGCTTAAATTCTGGAAGTTGTGGATGGGTGATGAGTGCCAGAGAGTGCAGATCGATCGGATTTTCAACCCGGCGGAGTTTCGCACGGCGCCCGAGGTGTTTGAGAGGCAACTGGCTGTATATCCACAGCTGGTGGAAGCTGGTTTTGAACCGGATGCGCTATTCCTTGCGGCCAGCCATCTGCGGGCGGTGAGGGAATACTGGGAAAGCAAGGAACTGCAGTACTGCATTGAGAGACTTGTTCTTTCGGGGGCATTTGATATTACCCATCCGGGGGTTGGACCCGAAATGCTAGGTGTGGCTTCGATGATGGCCGGTCTGGGTTACTGCAGAGGAGGAACTCACCAGATAGCTCATTCTGCTCACAAGATCCTGGTGAAAGGTGGGGCCAAGTTCTTCACCCACGCCGAGGTAGAGAAGGTCATCATAGAGAACGGAGCCGCCAAAGGCATCCGCCTCACCGATGGCACTGAAATCGGGGCAAGGAAGCTGGTGCTGAGCACCTTGAACCCGCACCAGCTTTGCTTCGACTTAATAGGCAGAGAGTATCTGGACGACCGGATGACGCGTCGTTTGGAGCTTATAGAAACCTCTCTCGGTTGCCTGATGTGGTACGCCTTCGCCATTCACGAGGCGCCCAGATACGAGGCGGCGGCGTTTAACCCCGATATAAATGAGACCTTCTGGCTCGGGCTGGCAGAGGATGCCGACCCTGAACATATCGCCAGGGAGACCTACTACATGAAGCTGGGACTGTGGCCTCCTCCGGAGGACTTCTGCCCCACCGTCTGGTGTCACAGCATGCGTGACCCCTCTTACGCACCCGCGGGGAAACACATTGCCAATAACGAGCAGGTGGGACCGCCCGCTACCGCCCTTACGGAGAGGGAGTGGCTGGATTTCAAGAAGCGGTATGCCGAGGAGCTGATCAGCCTCTGGTCGAAACACGCTCCCAACATGAACTGGGACAACATTATCGGCTATGATCCTAACACTCCTTACGATAACCTGCGGATGAAGAACCTGGGACCCGACGGGGCCATGGCAGGGTGTGACCGTCCATCGTACCAATCTTTCGATTGTAGGCCTACTCCCGAGCTGGCAAACCACAGGACTCCGATAAAGAACCTCTATTGCACAGGCGGATCCTGGTGGGTGGGGTCAAATGTGGGCGGAACCGAGGCCTACAACTGCTACAAAATTATCGCTACGGACCTGGGGCTGGGCAAGCCGTGGGAGGAGCCGGGGAAAGAGGAGCCGGATTCCCTGGTTGAGCAGATAAAAATTCAAAATAAAAAGACGCAGGAAGCGTTCCCGAGAACATAATAGAGAAGGTGCGCCTCCACCATACCTAAATACAAACGCAACCTATTAAGGAAGGGAAATGGCCGATATCAAGTTTCTTAAAAGGAGGTAGCGATGCCCGATGAAACATTTGATGCGGTAATAATTGGAGGGGGGAACCAGGCCCTTTACGTGGCAATGTACCTGGCCAAATATGCCGGCATGAGTGTCGGTGTCTTTGAGCGGAGGCACGAACTGGGCGGTGGTTTGACCACCGAGGAAATCGCTGCGGGGGGTTTTCGCGGCAACACCCACGCTGTGATACAGTTGCCCTGGTATCACCTTCCGCTCTGGCGCGATTTTCCTGAGTACTGGGACTATGGAGCCCAGATAGATCAACACCTTTGCAGCGACGGCGCCGTCTTCAGAAATAATCAGACTTGCCTTGCCATCTACAGTGAGAAACATGACCCTACCCAGGAGCGCACAGCCAAGGAGATTGCCCGCTTCTCAGAAAGGGATGCCGAGAAGTGGCTTAAACTGCGGAAAAATTGGCGTGAGGAATCAGTGCAAAGGGTGGAGATGGATATGCTATTCAATCCCGCTGAGCTTCGCGGGACACCCGAGATGTTTGAGAGACAACTGGCTATGTATCCACTACTGGTGGAAGCCGGGGTTGAACCGGATTCGCTAGTCCTGTCATCCAGCTTTATGCGCGTAGCACGCGAATTCTGGGAAAGCCCGGAGTTGCAGTACTGTGCTGTCAGATTCGCCCTCTCCTCGGCATTCGATGTTAATCAACCTGGATTGGGAACGGTAGCACTGGGCGAGGCTTCAACATTGCCTACTATAGGTTTCGTCAGAGGGGGAACCCACCAGATAGCTCACGCTGCGCATAAGATACTGGTCCGCGACGGGTGCAAGTTCTTCACCCATTGCCATGTGGACAAGGTCATCATCGAGAATGGCGAAGCCAAGGGCATCCGCCTCGCCGATGGCTCTGAGATCAAGGCGAGAAAGCTGGTGGTGAGCACCTTAAGCCCGCAGCAACTCACCTTCGAATTGATCGGTAGAGAGCATTTTGACTATAAATCCCTGCGCCGCGTGGAGCTTCTTGAGTCTAAGTTCGCCTGCCTAATGTGGTACAGCTTCGCTATCCACGAGGCGCCGAAGTATGAAGCGGCAGCGTTCAACCCAGATATAAATGAGTGCATGTGGCTAGGGCTGGCAGAGGATGCCGATCCCGAGCATGTCGCCCGGGAGTGCTACTATACCAGGCTGGGCAAGTGGCCTCCTATTGAGGACTATTGTCCCGTAGTCTGGTGCCATAGCCAGGTTGACCCCTCCTTCGCGCCTACAGGGTATCATATCGCCGGTCACGAGCAAATTGCACCTCCCGCCACTGCCCATACCGAGAGGGAATGGCTGGAAATAAAAAAGCGTTACGCTGAAGAACTGATTAGCATCTGGAAGGGACATGCTCCCAACATGAACTGGGACAACATCATCGGCTGCGACTATAACAGCCCCTATGACGCTTGCCTTTTGCTGAACATGGCTCCCAACGGCAACATGATCGTTATCGATCATGTTGCATATCAGTTTTACGAGAACAGGCCTACCCCAGAGCTGGCAAACCACAGAACTCCCATAAAGAATCTTTATGCCACCGGCGTCGCCTGGCACCTGGCCGCTTCGGGGGCAAGCCCCGCTTACAACTGCTACAAAATTATTGCCAACGATATGGGGCTGGGTAAGCCGTGGGAGGAGCCGGGGAAAGAGGAGCCGGAC
>JAAXQM010000018.1 GCA_012974295.1 Dehalococcoidales bacterium | reverse complement strand
GTATAAGAGACAGGAACCAGCCTGCCTGTCCTCCCTGGAAGCCGAATATGAAGCCCCCAACTAGTTGCGCGACTACCAGAAGCGGCAGAATCGCAAATGCCAATAACCACGAAACGCGTTTACGTCGAGCGCGCTCCCCGCGGGTATCTTCGTATCCTGCCGCCCACGATCGATGAAACCATTGGAGTTTACCCGGCGTTTTAGCGCAAATAGCGGCATCTTTCCTGCTGGCGAGGAAGAAATATACCAGGCTGGCAAATAAGTATCCAGATATTACCAATGTGAATGTATAGAATTGAGGTGACCCGGGCCTGGCGTAGAGCCAGAGATTGGCAAGACCACGTAATGGCTGTCCGAGGTCTATTATGACCAGAAGGGCACCCAGGAAGATAGAGATGATCGTGATCAGTAGGGCTATTCTTGCTATAGGCCTAAGTTGTTCCACGTTGAACAGCCGGATGATCGCGGCGATGCTTATCCCGGCAAAGCTAACGCCAATAAAGTAAACCAGAAAGATAACATAAAGGCCCCACGTGACTCCGCCGCCAGTACCAATATCTGCCAACCCTGTCACGGCTTCTCCATCAATGAGCTGCCGAGTATATGCATATATCCCGGCGAAGAGCATAACAGCCGCAATCACGGCCAAGATAGCCCATCCCCGACCGATATGGCCAACACCATATGGCAACCTATCTTTAGGAAGTCTCGTTGTAGTCAT
This sequence comes from Dehalococcoidales bacterium, assembly GCA_012974295.1. Lineage (GTDB taxonomy): Bacteria > Chloroflexota > Dehalococcoidia > E44-bin15 > E44-bin15 > JAAXQM01. The sequence goes on along the minus strand of JAAXQM010000018.1, from coordinate 6,955 downwards.
ATTACACCTTCCCTACAATAGCGTCGATTTCCCGGACATTTTCCCCGGGTGGGGTCCCATTGATGTAGTAGACGCTCGGCTTAGTACCCGCCTCTTCGAGCAGGCGAAACGATCTATTCTCCGCCAGGATCTTTGACACCTCGCTGTCGGGGTCCTTGATATCGCCAAAATGGTATACGTGTCCCGGACAGCCAGCCACGCAAGCGGGTAGCAGCCCCCTTTCAATCCGGTGTACACAGAAAGTACATTTCTCCGTCACCCCTTTTTTAAAACCGCTCCCAGCGATGTGTCTCTTCTCTTGACCGTACTCGGGTTCAAGTGAGGGGTTGCTGTATGGAGGACTGTAATCATCGATTATGTCTCGCATGGGATCCCCCTCAGATCCGAGCCAATCGTAGTACTGGTTTTTTCGCGGATCCTTCCACTGGAAGTAGTTTAGGCTGTAAGGACAAGAAACCTGGCAGTAGCGGCATCCTATGCAACGGTCGCGGTCCGTAGCTACCAGCCCGTCTTCCCGCTTATATCGAGCACCGACAGGGCAGACCTTCACACAAGGGGCATTATCGCAGTGCATGCAAGGACGCGGCATGGACCAAGAGCTCACATGGGGATACGTTCCCTCTTCAAATCGAAATACATACATCCACATCATGCCCTCGGGGGTATTATTTTCTATCTTGCAAGCTTGCATACAGGCGCGACAGCCAAAGCACCGTGAAAGGTCAATAACCATCACATACTTCTTCCCGACTCCCTGGTTTGCACTAACTTCAGAACCTCGCAATAGCTTTGGGCCCACTAGAAGCCCCACAGCACCTAAGGCCACCGCTGCGCCCCCGGCGCGCAGGAACTTGCGCCGGTCAAGACCCTCGACTATTATTTCTTCATTGTGATCAGTAGGAAAATCAGTCATATTGCCCCCCCTCAAGACTTATATACATTAACTTGCACATGGAAGGACTGGTCCGCCGTGCATGTTACGTAACCCTCACCAGTGAAGTACAACTCGTTCGGCGTGGGTCCCTGTCCTTTGGTTCGTGGGTGTGCCCACAGGCCGAAAGAATTGTACATCCCAACCGTATCGGGCCTCAGGCCCTCTATATAACGAGCTTTCGTCTTTACTTTTCGAGTCTCAAGGGTCACAGCATTTTGAGATTCGACCCAGACCTCATCACCGTCATCGATCCCGCGCTCTCGCGCCGTCTTGGGATTGATATCGAGCAGTTGGGTGGGGATCATCTCCGCCAGGAGAGGGATGAAGGTGGACCTTGATTGCTTGAATTCAATCCTCTTGTAGGTAATGAGAGTTAGATCATATTGGTCTGGTGAACTCCACATTGTAGGCTGTCTCCAAGTGGGAAACGGAGTATAATCCTGGTAGTATATCTCACCCGCGCCCTTAGCCTTCATTTCTTCCCTGTAGCGGAGTAGAGATTCGCCATAAAGGCGACCCCGGATCCACGTATAGCCTGCGGCCTTGTTGGCGGAGTCGTTAGCCTTGAATTTTGGATCCTGTGCATGTCCGTAGAATTTGGCCGCGGAAACTTTGCCCTTGAGTTTAACACCGTGCTTCTCGAAGTATGCGATCCCTTCTGGATCCACGTGTTCTTTAGCCCACCGATCAAATATGTCCCTCACTATGGGTCGGCTATCATTGGGAATTTCGTTGGGGGTTCCTGCAAGCTTGAGCTCCTTGTTAACAGTATCTATGTACGTTGAAAGGACTCCCACCTTCTCACAAAGGTCGAGGTAGATGTCGATTTCCCCTTTACTCTCATAAAGTGGATCAATTGGCGGCAACCGCAGTGTCTGGGCGTCATCGTATTGATTGCTGGCCGCGATGGGCCCCTCGTATTTCTCGACGGTTGCGGCAGGCAATACGACGTCAGCGAAATAGTCAGCCGTCTCACTCAGCCACGGATCGATTACGGCAACGAACTTGAACTTATGCCAAGCCTCCTTGAATGTGGGCGTGTCGAGGAAGGAGACTAAAGGGTTGGCCATGTGGACAATACATACTTCTGGGATCTTCTCCGGTGGGAAATCATATTTTTGCGGATCCAGCATCACCTTGGCAGCAATCCCGGGGAGCCCAGTGTTTATTGGGAAGAACTTGCTATTTTTAAGATAAAAGTTATCGGGTGTGTCTTTAATCTTTACATTATCCAGGCCACTGTAATTCTTGTAGTCTTTCCAGGTAAGGTCGGTTCTGGTACCTCCCACAGCCTCGATAGAGCCAATCAGCATAGCCACAAAAAGGGCAGCCCGGCAGGCTTGAAAGCCCAGTTCTTGCTGGACCACATGATAGCCCGCAAGCGCAGCAGGCCGGTATGGCAGCGTCTTCCCATCAATGACGATCGTGCTGCCAATCATGGCGTTCTCGCCGAGTTCCTCCGCTACCCTGCGGATATCCTCGGCTGGCAACCCGCATATACTGGCGGCCCATTCCGGGGTGTTATTGGCGACATGCTCCTTGAAAAGCCGGAAGGCGGTCTTGACCTTGGCACCCCCTATAGAATGTTCGCCGTCCAGTTCAGGACTAAGCCCCGCGGCATCGTGGTCCTTGTTGGACCCAGTCGTGGTATCCCACACCTGTTCTTTTTCACCAACTCGGTAAAAGCGCCCATCATTCTCCTGGACGAGGAACGCTGAATTGGTGTAGTTCTTGAGGTACTCCTCATCCACGTATCCATTCTCGATGAGAACATTAGCCAGAGCAAGAAAAAAAGCGAGGTCTGTGCCCGGCTTGATTGGCAGCCATCTATCGGCGTGAGGTCCCGTTGCCCCTTTCCATGGGTCGAGAGCGACCATTTTCATCCCACGTTCCTTAGCATCGAGCAACTGCTGGTTCCAGGTGAGCCAGCAGAACTTGTTTCCGCCTGCGTTCTGAGAATCCCATCCCCATGCCAGGAGATAGTTGGTATGGCGAAAATCGGGATGCAGAACACCGTGAAGACCGGTGGTGTACTCGCATGCCCGATAGCCAGCGTCGGAGCAATAGCCACCATGCCCCATTTTAAGAGCCCCTGTGGCCTTGCCGAAGGCATCGTCATAGAAATCCTTCGCCTTGCTTCTGCCTTTTTGCCATAGAAGCAGTTCAGGGTCGCGGCTTCTGACATCTTTCATATGTTCTGCGAGTTCGTCCAGCGCCTCCTCCCAAGATATTTCCCGCCATGTGCCAGACACCCCTTTCTCGTTTGTCCTACGCAGAGGCTTTTTCATCCGGTAGGGGTCATACACCGCCATGATCTGAGCCCGCCCCTTGGGGCAGAGCGTACCCACATTACGCGGATTGTCAGGCAGACCCTCGAATTGCACGATCCTCCCGTTCACTACGCGTGCTAACATCCCACAGTCCTGCTTCCCGATCCAGCATGTGGTAGGAATCCAACTTTCGCCTTCTATGGCAGCTATAGATCCAGAAGCATCCTCGGCAAGGGCTGGCATCGAGTTAAGTCCATACAGAGTTGCGGCGCCTAAGGCAGTAACCGCACCTGCCTTTTTTACGAAAGAGCGTCTTGTAATAGTTTCATTCACAAACATCTAAGCCCTCCTATGGTCCTGGTTAAAAAATATTAGCCTGCACTGATGCTATCATTGACACAGTACTAGCAATGTATAGTTTGTATACGTCAAATCAAAAATAATGGTTCTGATCCTTATATGCATAATAATTATGATCGAAGAATAATGGAGTCAGGGAAACACCTGCTATCTTGAAAATTCTGTCAGGGAAACACCTGCTTTTTAAATGTTTGTGTCAGTAAAAACGGAGATGCCTTGATAGTTGTGGAGCAGGGAAAAAACAATTAGGGAGCCGCTGTCGGCTCCCTAATGTATCTACTCCCAAGTATAACTTAGACTTCCGTGTCTATTAGGCCCATTCGTATTGCGTATCTAACTAACTCTGCACGGCCTTCACACCCCAGCTTTTCCTTAAGGCGAGATTTGTAAGTCTCCACAGTCTTGACGCTCAAATACAACGTATCTGCTATCTGTTGGTTGGTATGGCCCAAGGCCAAGAGTCGGAGCACCTCACGTTCTCGCTCACTAAGCCCATCATTCTGCCAAGTAGTTGTGTCAGGCATTTCTCTTTGACGTAAGCCGGCTACAAGACTTGAGGTCATGGAAGGGTGGATGAAGTGCTCTCCTCGGAAGGTAGCCCGAATGGCAGCGATCACCTCCGTGTCTGCTGCTTTCTTCGGCACATAACCATCGGCTCCGGCACGAAACGCCTGATATAGGTAGCTCTCGTCTTCATGCATGGTCAGTATCAAAACCTTTGTCTCTGGATTCTGGCATTTTATCTTCTGAGTAGCCGCTAAACCGTTCAACCCGGGCATGGTGATATCCATGAGAACAATATCTGGATTAGTCTCACGGCTTTGGCGCACCGCATCGTCGCCATCGGAGGCTTCGGCTACTACCTCGATATCCGGTTGAGCACTGAACAATGTCTTTAGACCGGCACGGAGAACACCGTGGTCATCTGCCAGAAGCAACCTTATTTTTTCCATCTTTCACCTCCTCCAGAGATTTCACGGGTATATCAAGGTAGATGGTAGTTCCGAATCCGAGTTGGGACTCAATTGAAAGCCTGCCACCGATAATTGAAGCTCGCTCGTACATGCCGAAAAGCCCCAACCTCTCCCTATTCTGTGAAGTCAATATCCCGTTGACATCGAATCCAATACCGTCATCTTCGATAATAGCCACCAACGACGAATCTCGATACCTTAGTATAACGCTTACGTTTTCCGCCCGAGCATATTTAGCGACATTGGTCAATGCTTCCTGGGCGATGCGATATACAGTGACCTCAATATCAGACGGTAGACGCAGCCCTCTAATACCTCCGACGTGCGTATCAACATTGATGTTCATCTTGGTTGAAAACTCTCTGGTATATTTCTCGATTGCTTCTACCAGACCAAGATCGTCCAAAACGCTGGGACGAAGCTCAGTAGCCAGGCGATGAACTTCATCCAATGTCTGCGCCGCCAGCGCGCGCATATCGGCCAACTCCTTTTTGACCGAGGTTATGGCAGCTGAGTCTTCGATATACCTGAGACCGACCATCAGCGATGTAAGGGCTTGACTTGTCCCATCATGAAGCTCACGGGAAATGCGTTTTCGTTCCTCTTCCTGAGCATTGATGACCTTCGCCAGCAAGCGCGCTTGCATCTTCTCTTTACGTTCAAGGTCTTGACTCATTTCATTGAAGGCAGTACCCAAACTGCCGATCTCATCCTTGGCCCAAGCAGGAGCTTTCCACCGAAAGTCTCCTTTGCCAACCGCTCGTGCTGCCTGGGCCAGTCGCGTAATTGGTACAGTCAGAATAGAGGCCAGGCCGTAAGCTACGGAAAGCCCCAGTACCAGTATCAGAGCAAACCAAAGTAGCATATTGCGGATGTGTCCCGCTACTGTGGCGTCAATGGTGCTCTCGGACATCCCAAGACGGATCATACCAGCCTTGCCGCCAAGAACAGGGATAGCTATGTCCTGGATCGTATCATCTTCGGCTTGTAACGCTTGGATATGGTAGGCCTCCTCCGGTTGCACGTCATTTACATCCAGGAGATCCCTTGGGAATCCTCCGTCAAAGGTGTGAACCAGAACATTGTCTTCGGCGTCCAACACGAATATGTATATCAGATCATCGTCGGCGTTCTGGGCCTCTCTTAGCAATGTATATAGGGCAAACTCGTTGTGGGTAAGTATTAGGTCACGGCCCTGTGCCGCCAAACCGGTGCCAAGGGCAAGGCCTCCCTCCTGCAACTCGGTTCTCAACGCTGCTGATACATCATGCTGTGTGTACCAGACCATGGCTATGGCGGAACAGATTATACAGAGTGCCACTATACCCATGATCTTGGTTCTGATGCCAACTGCCCCAACCTTAGACCAAAAAGATTCCTTTCTTGTTTTGGTATTGCTATCCAAAATTACCATCCAAGATTAGTTGTCATTTCCCTTATTGAATCATAGAGATCGTCGGGAACGACTTTGAACTGATCGATCTCCAAGTTGTTGAGCAAATTTCTCCCCTCGTCAGAGTCGTGCATGCCAAGAAAGAACTCCTGCAGTTGCCACTTTAATTGTGAATCTAGCTCCGGGTTTACCGCCGCCGGTGGCATACCATAAGGACCCCACCGGGAAATTATCTTGACCTTGGACGCCAGTTCCGGTTCTTTGGCTATCATTTGCTCGTAGACGAGGCTATCTACTGCGGCACCATCTACCAATCTATCTGCCACTGCCCTGACCGAGATATCATGGCTGTAGGTAAAATAATAACTGCCGAAGAAGGAAGCTGTGGTCTCGTCCAACAAGGAAAGCTGGTAAGAAGGCGCCAAGTGGCCGGTGTTGGATATCGGGTCGGTGAAGGCAAAGCTGCGACCTCTGAGGTCTTCCATGTTTGATGCACCGCTTACCTCGGGTACGATTAGATAGGAATAATATACGATTTCTTCGTTAATCTGCGGTGCCACTAAAAGCTCCATGCCGAAGTCTTGGTTGCCCTTTACATAAGCCAGACTGCAAACGAAGGCGACATCGGCACGTTGGCCCATCAGCACATCGTTGATCTCAGCATAAGTCGGCTTTAGAATCATTATTACCTGTCGGTCCAGGCTATCGCCCATGTGCGTTAGAAGATCCTGATACGCCTCCAGGGTGGAACTGGGGGACAGCACGCCGGCAATTGCTACCCGCAACGAGCTATTCCCAGGCTGGTTATAGTCATCACTGTTGCTCCCCAATACTTGCGGAACGACCGACTTATCAGCAAGACTAACCTGTATTGCATCCAGCGGTGGGCCCTGGTTTAATGCTATAAAGGATATAGCAGCAACTATTGCTAACGATACCAGCACAATAAACCAGAATTTGCTTCGCCTAGCAGTGTTATGTAATATCCGCAACATAGTTTAACTCTCTTCCCCCTCTAGCCAAC
>JAAXQM010000158.1 GCA_012974295.1 Dehalococcoidales bacterium | reverse complement strand
ACATTGGCGAGATGGGCCGGGCGCTGGGCGAAGCAAATTATCTCTTTCTTCTACCCGGAATACTGTTTTATTATCTGGGCGTATATTTTCGCGCAGTACGCTGGCGCTTCGTCTTGAAACCACTGGGGAGTTTCTCCTCTATCCGACTCTTCCCGCTCATCGTAATCGGCATGCTGGTAAACAACGTACTGCCTGCCCGTCTGGGTATAGTTGCTCGTGCCTATATACTCGGGGAAAAGGAGAGCATAAGCAAGATGGCCGTTGGAGGCACCATGGTGGTGGAGCAGATATCAGACGGGGTGATACTCATACTCTTTGCAGCGATAATTTCCTTTTTTGTTCCTTTAGAGGGATTGCTCCAGCAGGTTATTTATATCACGTCCGGTCTCTTTATAGTGTCACTGGTATTATGCTTAGTATTGGTCTCCTCTCCAAGGCTCGCTCAAGCCGCAATCAATGTGGTACTGCGCTTCTTGCCTAAGCGGTTGCGGGAGAGGACAGAGCGTTGGTTGCTCCTTCTTATCGAAGGATTGGGGATAATGCGTAGCCCGGGCCAGCTCTTCATCGTATTCATATTGGCCGCGCTGGTCTGGCTCTGTGAGGCGGGATTGTTTTATATGGTGGGTTTTGCCTTCGATTTAGGGCTACCATTCTATGTATATTTACTGGCTGTATCAGTTGCCAACTTGGCCTGGGTGCTGCTGATGACTCAAGGTGGTTTGGGGCCTTTCGATTTCGCTATACAGCAAATCCTGATAGCCTTTGGCATCTCTATCGGTGTCGCTAGCTCTTATACACTGGTATCGCATGCTCTCATACTTATGCTGACAATTCCGCCCGGGTTCATATTCCTATGGATGGAGAACCTCTCCCTGGCGCAGATAACTCGCGGGCGGCAAAGATTAGAGGAGAAGAATGACGCACGGGGAGGCGCTGAATGAATATAGGTATTATCGGTGGCGGGATCGCCGGGCTCACCGCAGGCTATGAGCTCAGTAAGGGTGGGCATAAAGTAGCTGTCTTCGAAAAGCAGGCGGAGCTTGGCGGGCAAGTGGGTACCTTTGACGTGTCAGGGGAGCGCCTGGAGCGATTCTATCACCATATCTTCACCAGTGATGTTGACATAATCCAGTTGATCGATGAACTGGGTCTCAGCGAGCAGCTGCTGTGGCTGGATTCCAAGGTGGGATTCTTTCACGGTGGGAGGATATACGATTTTGTTACCCCGATGGAGCTCCTTAAATTTAGCCCGTTAGGTTTAATCGACCGGGTGCGCCTGGGGCTGGTTTCACTTTACCTCAGGCGCTACAAGAATTGGCCCAGGATGGAAGGGATGACCGCCCGGGAATGGCTCACTAAGTATGGAGGGAGACGCAACTACGAAGTCGTGTGGGGACCCTTATTAAGGAATAAGTTTGGGACGAGCTGTGACGAGGTTGGCATGGTCTGGCTCTGGGGGAAGATACATCTTCGCCTTTCCTCACGCCAGGGGGAGAAGGAGCGCCTCGGCTATTTGAAGGGAAGTTATGGGCTGCTAATCGATACCATTAAACAGCGAATCATTGAGTACGGTGGGGAGATTCATACATCTGCTCCGGTTAGCAAAATAATCATTGAGGACGAAAAAGCATTTGGGTTTCTGGTGGAGGAGAAGGGGATGGAGGGCAAGGAGGAACAGCAGATGCACCACTATGACATTACTATTGCCACTGTACCCTCGCCTGTTTTTCTCGATATCGCACCTCAATTACCTGCTGAATATGCTGGGAAACTGGCAGGCGTACACTATCAGGGAGCGATGGTGATGGTGTTGATACTGAAACGGCCTCTCTCCCATATCTACTGGATGAATATCAGTGATGCATCAATCCCCTTTGTCGCCCTCATCGAACACACCAATTTCATGGAACCCTCGGTCTATGGGGGAAAACGGATAGCCTATATATCAAACTACCTGTCGCACGATAATCCCCTCTACTTACTGGGTTCAGATGAACTTCTGCAGGAGTACCTGCCACACCTGCGAAAAATCAATCCCGAATTCGATTCCAGCTGGGTCGAAGGACACTATCTCTTCCGCGATGATGTGGGGCAACCGGTCATTACCACCAACTACTCGGCTCGTATTGCTGAGCACCGCACCCCTATACCTAACCTGTAC
>JAAXQM010000107.1 GCA_012974295.1 Dehalococcoidales bacterium | reverse complement strand
CTCTCAAATATGGCAACGCTCATGCCACCATACTTGATCAGATACATCGCCAGCAGTAACGCCTTATTCCCTCCCCCAACTATCACCGCGTCGAATGTCGCATCAGGCATATTTTCCTCCTTGAGATCTTTCTACTGAGCTGTATATCTATGTGCCTACCCATAGAGTAGCAGGTTCTCTATTTCATATCAAAATTACTGAGCAGTGGCCTTTGTCCGCTCCTCCTGGGACATCGCAGCTAAGCGTTCGACTTCCTTAATATCCAACCTAAGACCTTCCGCTATACGATGTCCATACTCTGCATCGGCCTTGTAGAAAATGGCTGCCTGTCTCAACTGTATGCGCTTTTGTGCATTGCAGAGATGCGTTGTTATGTTGCCAATGAGGTGATCCCGGTCTGAATCTGTCATTACACGCCGATACAGCTCCCCTGCCTGGAAGAAATCATCATTGGGGTGAGCGTACGGCTGACGTGCTACTTCGCCAGACACCCCAAATGCTGGATCGCTGGCATCAGGATTAGGCTGCGGACCTCCGAAACTATTAGGGTAGTAGTTTGGGCTGCCTCCGAAATTACCATCTACTTGCATAGAACCGTCACGCTGATAGTTATCGACTGTAGCTGCCTTTGGTCTGTTTACCGGGATCAGGTGGTAATTGGGCCCCAAGCGATGGCGATGAGTATCATGGTAGCTGAAGAGTCGACCCTGCAGCAGTTTGTCAGGAGAGGCTGCTATACCCGGGACGAAGTTAGCAGGCGAGAAAGCGGCTTGCTCTACCTCTGCAAAGTAGTTCGCTGAGTTGCGGTTGAGAACCATGCGGCCGATGGTGATTGGTGCGACATCGCCATGGAACCAAACCTTGGTGATATCGAATGGGTCGAAACGATATTTTGCAGCCTGCTCAGGGGTCATAATCTGCATTTCCAGCTTCCACGATGGAAATTCGCCTCGTTCAATCGCATCATAGAGGTCTCGTGTAGCATGGTCAGGGTCCTCGCCCTTAAGTCTGGTTGCCTCATCACGGGTTAGGTTCTGAATGCCCTGCTCAGTTTTGAAATGATACTGCACCCAGAAGTACTTACCCTTATTGTTATACCACTTGAAGGTGTGACTGCTGTATCCGTTCATGTGGCGAAAGGTCTTAGGTGTGCCACGATCAGAAAACAGTACGGTCACCTGGTGAATCGATTCCGGTGTCAGGGAAAGGAAGTCCCAGAACATATCAGCATCCTTCAGGTTAGTACCCGGGTTACGCTTCTGCGTATGTATGAAATCAGGGAACTTGAGTGGATCACGAATGAAGAAGACCGGGGTGTTATTGCCCACTAGATCGTAATTGCCGTCCTCTGTATAGAATTTTATCGCAAATCCACGAGGGTCCCTTTCGGCATCAGCAGAGCCTTTCTCTCCTCCTACCGTAGAGAAACGAATAAAGAGATCGGTACGCTTACCGACCTTTGAGAGGAACTTGGCCTTGGTATACTTGGTTACATCCTCGGTAACCTCGAAATAACCGTGCGCTCCTGCTCCCTTGGCATGTACTACTCTCTCCGGAATTCGCTCACGGTCAAAATGGGCTAGCTTCTCAAGCAGGTGGATGTCTTGAATTAGGGCGGGGCCGGTGCTGCCCGCAGTTACGGTATTCTGGTCATCCTCAACCGGCTTGCCGAAATTGGTTGTCAGTTTTTTCTTGTCATCTGCCATTTGTTCCCTCTCTTTGCACCATAGTAAACGCTCTCAATTTCACTTATAGCATATTTAATAGAACAGGTCAATTCTTAGTAATAGCTGCACAGATGTGCGTGCATGACGTGGTTACAACTTTGCATCGTGAGGTTGTGCTAGTAAGATAAAGGGCCACCCATTATCGGGTAGGCCTAACTACTTACCAAACAATATCAGGCCTTCACATGGTCGTTTCAAAGTGGAAAGTATGCTTTTTATAGCTAAGGTGGTGTTAAGGTAGGCTAGATGAAGGGATAGTAAAACGAATTACCCCCCAGCTTGCTGGGGGGTAATTCACTCGTTCTCTGCTGATGCATAACGGTCTACGTCAAGTTCCTTGGGAACGCTTCCAGCATATTTTTTTTGGTGATTTTCTGCTGCTCAACCAGGGAGTCCGGCTCCTCTTTCCCCGGCTCCTCCCACGGCTTGCCCAGCCCC
>JAAXQM010000186.1 GCA_012974295.1 Dehalococcoidales bacterium | reverse complement strand
CGGTAACCCATTGCTATACGATGATGTGATTAAGGCAGCCGGCGAACTCCTGCGCGCGGGGAGCATCCTGGCACTCCGCGGACTAGGCGGATTTCAACTTGCCTGCGACGCCACCAATGAGGAAGCGATCAACCTGTTAAGGAGAAGAAAAAGGCGTGCCTCCAAACCGTTCGCCGTCATGATGGCCACCTTGAAAGATATTGAAAGGCACTGCTTTCTGCCTCCCGAAGAAGGAAAGCTTGTTAACTCCCCTGAATGTCCTATCGTTCTGCTGAGGTGGAAGCATAGCTCATCCAATATCTCACCGGCAGTGGCCCCAAATCTGAAGTACCTCGGGAGTATGCTCCCCTATACCCCATTACACCACCTCCTGCTCAGGGAGAGCGCTACACCACTGGTTATGACCAGCGGAAACCTCAGTGAAGAACCCATCGCCAAAGACAACGACGAGGGTTTAAGGAGGCTTGGGGGAATTGCCGATTATTTCCTGCTTCATAACCGTGATATTCATGCTCGCTACGATGATAGCGTTTTTTTTGTGACGGGTACGCCCCAATCTATCAGGCGCGCCCGGGGGTATGCCCCATTTCCCATCCCCCTTCCATTCCAGTCAAAGCAGGTCCTTGCCTGCGGGGCAGAGCTAAAGAATACATTCTGTCTCACTAAAGATAACAATGCTTTCCTCAGCCAGCACATCGGCGATATGGAGAATGAGGAGACCCTGGAACATTTTGAAAATACTATCGATCTTTACAAGAAACTGTTTCGCATCACCCCTGAAGCTATCGCTCATGATATGCACCCGGAATTCCTCTCCACAAAATACGCCATTCAGGCGGGCACGGAGCAAGGATTAAACCTCATCCCGGTACAACACCATCATGCCCATATTGTTAGTTGCATGGTGGAGAATGGGGTCGAAGGACCCGTTATCGGGATAGCCTTCGATGGTGCCGGATACGGCAGCGACGGCACAATCTGGGGAGGAGAGTTCCTGTTAGCGGATTGGCGAACCTTTCAAAGAGCAGGACATCTGGAGTACGTGCCATTGCTCGGTGGTGAAGCGGCGATTAAAAAACCCTACCGTATGGCTTTGAGCTATCTCTACACTCTACTGGGAGATAAGGACGGAAATTTCTCTTTAGAAAGCCTGCCCTTCAGCAAACTCCAGCCTGCCGAGATTGCATTACTGAAACAGCAGCTTGCACGAAGGATAAACTGTCCTCTAACCTCAAGCGCGGGGCGGCTATTCGATGCTGTTGCCGCCCTAATCGGAGTGAGGGAAGAGATAGATTATGAAGCTCAGGCAGCTATCGAACTGGAGATGCTGGCTCCCGATGAATGGGACAAGTCCGACGCGACATCCTATCCGTTTTCTATTATCCATGAAGAGGAAGTGAGGATTATCAAGCTGGGAGGTCTGTTTTCCGCGGTAATTAATGATGTGAAAGCACAGGTCCCTACTCTCATTATCTCGCTAAGGTTTCACAATACAGTGGCGCATATAATGCTGGAAATGTGCAAACTGATAGCAGAAGACACCGGCATAACTCAGGTAGCGTTGAGTGGCGGTGTGTTCCAAAATCGTCTGCTCCTCAGATTAGCTACCGCCGCTTTGCAAAGAGAAGGTTTCAAAGTACTTAACCATCACCTAGTGCCATGCAATGACGGGGGGATTTCCCTGGGACAGGCTATTATAGCCAATTTCGAGCTATCACAAGCAGGTAATCTGACAGATATTAAAACATCAAGAAAATGAGAAGTATATAGAAAGGATTCTATCAAGATTGGGGGATTAATTGAGCCTATTTCATCAGTCTCATAAATAGTGAATACCTGGAAAATATTACAGAATGAGTTATTCCGGTGAGTTTATTCATGGTAATATATGAATTGTAAGGGGCGAAATATGTGCCTTGCTATACCAGCGTTGATCAAGTCTATAGAAGATAAAGAAGCTAAAGCTGAGATCGGAGGTGTTACCCGCCGTATCAGCCTATGGCTCACCCCGGAAGCCAAAGTGGGCAACTATGTACTGATCCATGCCGGCTATGCCATAAATATTCTGGACCAGGAAGAGGCTGAGGAAACTTTGAAGCTCTTCGAGGAAATAGCAGCGCTGGGTGGGGAGGAAGTTTGAGATTCGTCACGGAGTTTCGGCGCTCTGACCTGGCCGA
>JAAXQM010000115.1 GCA_012974295.1 Dehalococcoidales bacterium | reverse complement strand
TCAGTAACCTTATACGTGAAGGTCAAATGGTCCCCGGGAAACAGCGGCCGATGATATTTCTGGGCCACATTGGTGATGAGTATCCCATAATAGCCAGCTTCATCGAGCTTCGCTAAAAACAGCTCAAAAGGATGCGGTGGCTTCTCCCCCGGAGGCCATAGTGGGGGCATAGTCCATGTCAACAACATCGTGGGTGGGGCGATAATACTGCCATACTTGCTTTCCCTGGCATACTCTTCGTCGGTATACAAGGGATTGCCATCCTGCATCGCTTCACACCAGTGTCTGATCATCGGCTTGCATACGTCATCAACAGCCACTAGCTGCGATCCCTCCTGCCCGACCAATGCCTTCAGCTCTTCATAAAACTCTACACCCATGTTAAGCGCTCCTTGCCTTTTTATATTATAGGGGCATCCCCTTCGCGCGGGCGGCGGTCACATGTTCGGGCACCGGCCACCATTTCTCCGCGCCGATGTCCTCGGCCACCACGTTGGCAGTGCCGTACCCCGCACCGAAGGTGACCAGGCCGCCGGGGTAGCCGCTTGCTCCTCCGATATAGAGGTTCTTTATCGGTGTTCTATGGTTAGGACATTCCTCGTTAGGCCTGTTGTAGCCCATCTGTAAAGAGTCGTAGGCTCCCTGCTTAATGGACCCCTGGACCATATTGACGAATTTGTTCTCGATGTCAGCGGGCGTGGTCATGTTCCACCATAGCACCTTGTCCCTGGTCATATTAGGGGCATATTTCTGAAGGACCGCTAGCTGTTTCTCGGCGCACTCCTCCTTGAACTTCATGCGCAGCCACTTCTCCTTGTCCCCGTTGAGATTGTACGGGGCCATCTGCGAGATGAGACCCGAGCAGCGGTTTGGTGGTGCCTGATAGGGATCGTGGACGCTGGGGAAGCAGCAGTTAAAGGCAGGGGTGTCTGACAGTTTCCCCTCACCCATCTCGTCCCAGTGCTTTTTCAGCTGCTCAGTGCTTTCGTAGCCAAGCACATAGACTAAGGCATTGTTGATATCCGGGTTTTTGGCCGCCGCGGCGAATTGCGGGGGCTCCTCCAATGCCAGGTGCAGGTGGCACAGGCTCCAGTGCTCCCATTCCCATGCATTGACCTTCTCTATAAAATCCTCTGCGAGGTTGTCCTTACCGACAAGCTTCAGGAATGTCTGGTGCGGATCGATGGTGCTGATTATGGCCTTGTTTGCCATGTACCTGGTGCCATTCCCCATCTCTACGCCCTTGGCCGTATCGCCCTCCATGATAATCCGCTTAATGTCGGCATTGGTGAGAATCTCACCACCATATTCCAGCATGAACTTGGTAAGGGCATTGGACAGACGGTGAGAGCCTCCCTTGCACAGCCTGTAATTGGTGGCGCGGTTGATGAGCAGGGGCACCATGTAGCCTACTCCGCCGGCATCATACTGCAGCCCCCAGTGGCAGGCAATGTAGAGCATCATGGTCCTGACTATATCATTCTCAAAGAGGTCATTCACGATTGCCTCGGGGGTCTCTTCGGTTAAATAATTGATGTCTTTTCCCACATCACCACTCTCTTCAAGCTGTATCACCTGCTCCAGAAGGGGCAGTGGGGCGCAGTAGGTGGCGGGGCCCATAAAGTCTTCGGTGATTTTTTGGAACCTTTGGTGGGCCTCGCGGTAGCTGTCAGCATCCTTTTGCGAGAACTGGGCTATCGACTGGCAGGTCTTCTCCACGTCCGTGTACAGACATAGGCTCCTGCCGTCTGATAACGGAAGAGCGAACTGTAGCTCGGGGCGGATGAACTGGAGGCCGTACCGTGACTCTACCTCAAAGTCCTTAAGAGGCGGGGCATAATCCGCCATCAGGTGATAGATGGCGTGGGTGTTGTGGAAGTAGTCCGGCAGCGTTATCTCCTCCGTTGCCAGCCCGCCACCTACTTCAATCCTCTTCTCCAGCAGTAAGACTTTCTGACCCGCCTTGCTCAGGTAGGAAGCAGCCGTTAGGCCGTTGGGGCCAGCCCCAATAATTATGACATCGTAATTCTCCTGCATTTTCCCTCCTTGTCCTTTATTGTTTTAACGATTACTCTTCAGATACGCTATCTACGAGTGCTGGCTAGTTACTCTAAACAATTATATTGAGACGGCTGAAATAAACTAAATCAACCCCCTAATCCCCCAATCTTGGGGGAGTTTTG
>JAAXQM010000153.1 GCA_012974295.1 Dehalococcoidales bacterium | reverse complement strand
TCCTTGCAGCCTCTTCGTAGCTGCATAACTTTGATTTGTATTTCTCTCTCCAGGACAATTTCGAGTTCCTTATTAATAGATTTAATTTAGGTAAATAACAGGCATTTATTATATCAGGGTATACTGTGAGTATCTAGTAGAAGATATGATCGGTAACATTTATTATGAGTCAATTAGAACTATTGACAAGAGCCCCACCATCGTTTACGATATCCCAACTATTAATAAGGAACTCGAAATTGTCCTGGAGAGAGAAATACAAATCAAAGTTATGCAGCTACGAAGAGGCTGCAAGGATTGTTCAATCAGGCGACCGGTTTTATACCCCAACTGGCCTCGGTGAGCCTTCTACGGCTATGATTGATGCAATCGCGGATTGCAGGGATAACCTCGAGGATATCCAATACGTATCTCATCTCGTTTTTCACCCTTATAAGATTTTTGGGCCTGAGTACAGAGAAACCTTCAAGCTTATAAGTGGCTTCTATTCTCAGCTTACCATGAGTCAACATACAGAGGGCAGTTCGACATACATTCCAGCCCAAAGCTCCAGCATAGGTTATATTGCTAAGAAAAGACAAGAAATCGATCCACGCCAGCAGGGCGTGATCGCCCAGGTAAGCCCTCCGGATGATCACGGGTACGTATCACTCGGCCTTGATCTGTTCTCTACGCGAGACCTCATTGACCAGGCTGATTGGCTTATCGGAGAGGTTAATCCGAAGATGCCGAGGACTTACGGTGATACGCACTACCCTGTCAGTCGATTCGACCACTTCGTTGAAACAGATGAACCCTTATTTTCACCTCCTCTTCCCGAACCCTCCGAGGTCCATAGAAAGATAGCTGAGAACGTCGTAAGCCTGCTCAGAGATAGGGATTGCATTCAAGTAGGTATAGGCGCAGTTCCCGGGCAGATATCCAAGCTTATCGCGGACAGTAATCTCAAGGATCTGGGCATTCATACTGAGATGGCTCCCATGGGCACTCGTCAGCTTGTAGAAAACGGCATCGTCACCGGCAAATATAAACAGACTCACCCCGGTAGAATCGTATTGTCATTCGCCTTTGGAGACCAGGAGCTTTACGATTTCCTCGGCAATAATCCAATGGTCGAGTTCTATTCCGCTTCATATTGCAACTCAATTCCTTTGTTGTCCACGGAGAAGAATTTGGTTGCTATTAACGGATCTATCGAAATCGATCTTGTGGGAACTATCTGCTCGGAGTCTTTCGGCGACGCGATGCGCTCCGGTACGGGTGGCCAGCTCGATTTTGTGATCGGGGCTTACCTGTCCGAAGGGGGAAGGGCGATTAATATTCTACCAAGCACAGCGAAAGGTGAGACCATATCTCGTATCGTGCCATTCCTGACAGAGGGAGCGAGGGTGACCGTACCCAGGCATTATGCACAGTATGTGGTCACCGAGTGGGGTATTGCCGATCTTGTGCCGCTGGACGAGAAGGAGCGTGCCTTGGCTCTTATCGAGATTGCGCATCCCAAGTTCAGGGATGAGCTTATTAAGGCTGCTAAGAAAAGACTCAGGTTTTAATAGATAAACTTTTTACCGCTATCACTACCGCATCTGCTGTTCATATAAATGCTGTTGTACAACAGATCTTATCCCCTATGCTCGTCCCTTCCCCTGAATCCCTGGCCAAGGGCTGCTGACATACGGTAATGCTCCACCTGGCGCTGCTGCTCGTCAGGGCTCCACCCGAGGAGCCGCCCCATTTCGCGAGCTACGGTATCTGCGGCATCAAGTCCCTGACATGAGCGCATACCCACGGTACTGCGTCGGAGTAAGAAATCGGTAATAGTTCTTGCTCCCTCATCAATGGAGTACCAAACCTGGGCAATAATGTCCGGGCTGTGAGGACAGAGATTCTGGCCTCCCTGAGCATCATTTTTCACGAGGTCGAGTACCCGGTTATAGCGTGAACCGTAGAGGTTAGCCAGGTGAGTAATCGTATCCATAGTGAGGCCGCTTTCATACGCAGCCTGCTCCATTGCTTCTTGTGAAGGAGATGGTGCTCCGGGCAGGGGAATGTGTGCCGTGCTGCTGGGAGTTTTTGAGCCAAGCTTGTGACAAACCAGATTCACACTATCCTCCGCGATAGCACGATATGCTGTTATCTTGCCACCTAATACGGAGATCAAGCCGCCCACACCATCTCTTTTCTCATGATCTACAACCTCGTAT
>JAAXQM010000093.1 GCA_012974295.1 Dehalococcoidales bacterium | reverse complement strand
CCAGAAGATAGTCCAGTTTCCCCCATACCACATCTTCCCAGAACTGCTGAATCATTTTGCCGATGAGGGGCCCCCGCCAGATAACGGCATCGTCCTCATGGGGCAGGAGGAGGTTAACGGACATGATTTCGATACCTGACTTGGATAGCACCGGCAGGATGCCTGTCTCGCTTCCACCGGGACGTGCGGTGATGCCAAACATCTTAGGGATGCTGGGGCCTGTTATATCTGCATCCAACACCCCCACCTCGTAGCCCTTGCGGTTCAGGCCAACAGCGAGGAGGCCGGTAACCAGAGACTTGCCTACGCCGCCCTTACCGCTCATCACTGCGATAACGTGATCGATCTTGTTCAGGTCCTGTGGTTTTGCCTCCTCGAATTCTATAGCGATTCCCTTAATCCCGGGCAGGCCTTCGAGAGCATTGATTGCCTTATCCTGAACGTATTTCTGAGTGTCAGTATTTAGTCCCGTTGAGGCCAAGGTGATCTTCATCCTATCACTATTGACCTTAATTTCCCGAATGAGATTCAATCCGGTTAAACTACGTGCAATACCGGGCACAAGTACCTCTTTTAAGGCTTCCTGGATTTCTTCCTCTGACGGCATTCATATCCTCCTTTGTGTTCTTTTCTCATTTCCTGTCAACATGTTGTCCAAGCTATATCAAATAAAGTTGTCGATCATCCAGCCGGCTTCATATGCATACCGCCCCCCAGGTATTTAACATCCGTGAAGCCCTTCTCTTTCAGTATTCTTACCGATTCCGAGGAGCGAACTCCCTTCTCGCATATTGCTAGCAGAGGCCTATCTTTACACAGTTCTTCACACTTCTCCCTCAGCTCCTCAAGAGGGATATTCTGGCAATCCAGTTCCGATAGTTGATTACTCTCTACCTCATATGGCTGCCGGACATCGACACCAATAGAATCGCCTAGTGGGGTATCTGGCCGGACCTGATCAATTCCTTCCAACATAGCGTTCCTGGCCATTGCTCCAAGAGAGAATAGCGGATCTACTGCCGGAGCATACGGCGGCGCATAGGCGAATTCCATATCAAGGAGATCCTCAAGATGTCCATTGTGTTTGAGAAGCGCAGCGAAGACATCCACACGTTTGACTACCTCACCCTTGCTGTATCCCTGCAGTCCCAGCAGCCGCCCCGACCCTTTGTCATACACCAGCTTGAGAAATACGTTTTGCGATTCAGGGTAGTAATCCGGCTTGTCGGTTAAGGTGCCCCAGACGCATCCTGCATCGAAGCCGCCGTTTCTGGCAGCAACTTCCGTGAGGCCGGTTGAGGCTACATTCATGTCGAATATTTTAGCGGCTGCACTCCCTACGACAGGGCGGAATCTCTCATCTCCTCCCCCCAGATTTGACCCAACGACACGTCCCTGGCGGTTGGCAAGGGAGCCAAGAGGAAGCTGTAGTGGCTTACCCGATATCATGTGTTTCATCTCAACACAGTCGCCAGCGGCGAAGATATTGGGATCGCTTGTGGCCATTTTATCATCCACCACTATGCCACCCCACTTACCCAATTTCAGGCCGCATTCTTCGGCCAGCTTACCATTGGGCCTGACGCCGACAGCTATCACAGCGCGATCCACCTCGAAAGCTCCCTGTGAAGTCTTAATAGTGACCCCCTCCTCGGATTCCGTAATTTCCTGCAGAGGGCAATCTGTGTATAGTTTTACACCTTCGCTCTTGATGTACTCCTCTACAGCGGAAGCCATCTCGGTGTCTAGAATGTTGGATAGTATATGTGAGGCCGCTTCAATGAGAACCACATCAACCCCCCACAGAGCTCCAAAGGACTCCGCTAGCTCGCATCCGATGAACCCGCCACCCACAATTCCCACCTTCTTAATCTCTCCACGCTCCAGGGATTTCCTTAAATCGATCGCATCATGCAGGGTTTTTAAAGTGGTGATGCGTTTGCTATCTTTAGGAACCATAGGCAGCATAACAGGACTGGCCCCCATGGCCAGGACCAGTTTATCATAGGAGTACTCCGAATCCTCCCCGGTTTTTATCGAGTGGCAATAAATCTTACGGGCATCCCTATCGATTCGCTCAACTCTCGTGTCGATGATGACCTCAAGTCCCTTAGCTGTTCTGAAATATTCCGGGTCTCGCACGATGCCATAGGCTGTCTCCCTCAATTTGTCTGCGTTTTCGATGTCTCCGGAAATATAGTAGGGCATGCCGCAGGCAGCATAGGAGATGTACGTATCCTCATCAATGACCAATATTTTGGCGTTCGATAGAAGCCTTCTCGCGCGGGCCGCAGCTCGAAGCCCTGCGGCGGACGCACCTACAACTATGATGTCGTAAGCCTGATTTTCGCTCATCTTGTTCCTCCTTGAAATAATCTCTGTATTTAAATTAAGGCCTGTGGTCTGTTATAAATGGATATGCTGAGATAAATTTGTGACTACACGACAGGACAGGAGTAAACGGGCTCTATGCAGTTTACCGATTTTTTTCGTATATACTACTTCAATTGTGCTCAATTGGTATATACTTCTCAAAGTGTTCCTGTACCAGTGTGGTCAAATCTCAAAGAGAGTGCCTCAGATATACCGATTCCTATGAAATAGGTAATTTAGGCAAAAACGTTTTGGGGTCTATAAGGATGTGATCCTTCGACTACCGGGACTCCCACTGTCGCTTTTATTTTGCTAATCAATACATCTTTGTGCGGGCAGTGGTCCATAATACAGGTTGCTATATGAACAACTGTTGGCTTCTCTTCCATATGAGCATTCCACAGCTTAACCTGGGCAAGTCGAGGTACAATGGCTGCTCCTGGACAATCGCCGCAGTTTAATAGACCCAGGATCTCCGCATCTTCATATTTGGAAAATTCACCTTCTCTACGGTTAAAGGCTACCAAACACCTGGAACAAGCGATGCAAATATCATCCATTGCCCGTTTACAGCCTACAATTAACACTTTTTCCATCTTTTTCACCTTCTTATCGGCTGTCCTCTATTTAGAACTCTCGACCTATACTATAGTTCTCAACCAAGAAAAAGACCAGAGGATCAGGAATCAGACCCTCTGGTCACTTATTTCTCCTATTAGCAGCATCTTGCGCTCCAACCACGGATGGCGCCATGTTCCGTCAAAGCGGGTAACATTGCACCCCCCTTGCCTAGTGAGCGGCAATCATAGACGATCTATTCCACAAACAGGCGACAATCAAACGAATGACACCCCTAAACGCAACCGGTAGGCTTGGGCAAGCCAGCCACTTTACAGGCTCCCGCGGCTGGCCCCTTGGGGAACATTTCATAAACGTATTTCAGGTCAAAGTCATTCTTCTTGCACAGCATGCGGACTGGTGGGGCAACCCCAAATTGCAGGTAGTAATCACGAATGTAGTTCACTAACCTCCACTGGTCTGGGGGCATAGGCGTAATGCTGCTCTCGTCTTTGGCCAGGTCCTCCGCTACAGCCTCGCTCCATTTTTCTGGTTCCTGAATGAAACCATCTTCATCAATCTCGAACTCTACTCCGGCAAGTATACCCTTTGGCAATTTTCTCCTCCTTAATAAATTTTTAACCTATTTATAGCACCGTGTCTCGTCTTTGTGCATGAGTACTGGTGCCTTGCCTCTTTTTCTACCCTTCCTACATCCCTGACACACCTTCGATAACCGCCGTCTCATCCTGCTATTGCGGACACTGAGGGCCGTGTTTTCTTTTCCCTGTATGCTAGCGATATGAAGGCCTCAGCCCACTCGGGCGTGCCCAGGGCATGCAGATGAGTATACGCAGCAAACATATTCTTATATGTGATTCCGTCTACCTCGCCATCTATCCCGTGCCCACGCTTCAATCGATAGGCAAAACCTAGATCACTTAATGTGGACAGCCTTGAATGATGGAATTCGTGACCCCGCAGGGTCATACCAATGGGGAATAGTGGATTCTCCCCGATTACCTCAGCCTCTACATAACCATGACCTTGAGGACGCTGTGATATCTCTACCTCCGCAGGAATTGCTCCTACCATTTCATGCCGTCGGCCCTGCCAGCAGATACCACTGCACAGATACATTAGGCCTGCACATTCAGCATATACTGGTAGACCACGCTCAACAGCGTCTGCTATGTCCCGACGAAGCTGGCAATTGGACTCCAGTTCCTCCAGGAAAAACTCTGGAAAGCCGCCTCCAATATAAAGCCCGTCAATCTCTGGTAATCTATCCTGTAGCGAGTTGATAAAGATCAGTTCAGCACCAACCTGACTCAACGCCTGAAAGTTGTCCGCGTAGTAGAAGTTGAACACCCTGTCCAGCATCACCCCGATCTTCACCGTACCGGTTTTATCCTTTGGGCTGGTAGACGGGGCTCTTATGGGGGCTTCAAAGCTGCAGGCAATGGCCAGAATGTTGTCTATATCGAGGTTTGGCTCAAGCCTACGGCTAATACGCTCGACAACGGACTGCGATTCGCCGGCTTCAGGAAACGGGATGAGACCCAGGTGACGCTCAGTCATATGGAGATCAGCATGTCGGGGTATGCTCCCCACAACTGGTATTCCGCAA
This sequence comes from Dehalococcoidales bacterium, assembly GCA_012974295.1. GTDB lineage: Bacteria > Chloroflexota > Dehalococcoidia > E44-bin15 > E44-bin15 > JAAXQM01. The sequence goes on along the minus strand of JAAXQM010000093.1, from coordinate 3,311 downwards.
TATTGCTCTACCGCAGCTGTTAGCTTACGCTCATGCCGGCTGCCTGAAACATTGTTAAGGATAACCGCCGCAACATTGGTATCTGGCTGAAAACGCTGGTACCCCGTCACCATGGCTGCTATGCTGCCGGTCATCCGGGATGTATTAACCACCAGAACAACGGGAACGTTTAACAGACGAGCCAGGTGAGCCGTACTCCCCAACTCCGAGTCGAAACCGTCGTAGAGTCCCATGGCTCCCTCAATAACAGTGAAGTCCGCCCCCTGGCAAGCTCGCTGGAAGGAAGCTAACAGCGTTTCCTCTTGCATGAAGAAGAGATCTAGGTTGCGGCAATCTCTACCGGCTGCCGCCGTTAGCCATGAGGGGTCAATGTAGTCAGGGCCCTTCTTGAATGGTTGAACCGTTAGGCCCCGCCTTCTGAGAATATCACACAGGGCCAGGCTAACAATTGTCTTGCCGGAACGGCCCTGGGGTGCGGAAACCAACATACCGGAGCGCGTTATTTCACCATTTTTTTTTAATACAGTCACCTGGGATTGCTACTCCTGCTTGGGTGTCACCTATGTGACGCTCTTGGGAAAATTCTCCGAAAGCACCAGCATTGTACTGCTGCCGGTTGAGAAGTACATCAATGTCCCGGCGACCGTGCAATCATTGACGGCCTTTTGGATTTCGCGCTTTTCGTACTCGTCAATAAGTCCCTTCACTACATCCTTCAAGTAGAACTTCGTCCTGCCTTCATGGGAGTTTCTGGTGAACCAGTCAATGACCTTCTGCTGCAGTTCCTCATTTCCGCTCATTTCCCGTTACCCCCTACCACTTGAACTGAGTCGTGGTTCTTAATGTATCTCTGGCTAGCTCAAAGTCATCGATATTCTGCTCAACAAACGGAATCCCGGTAAGCTTGAAAAATCTCTCCCAACCAACTCGCTCTATCCACTCACCTACCCTCTCAAAGGGATGCGCATTGCTGGCATACACCTCGACGATGTTTTTTAAGACACTGGTGACCTCCGGCCAGCGCGGTGGGTTATTCGGTATATAGGGAATAACCAACCGGGAGAACATTGGTGCCTTGCGTGCATTGGATACCTTGCCTCCGACATAGATGGCTATTCCATCTCCTTCGGCGTGGGCTATCGGCATTGCCGGGCAAACGGTAAAGCAGTTGCCACAGTACATACACTTGTCGTCATTGACGGTCACGCTCTTGATATTGGGATCGGGATGCTTCCGAATAGCTCCTGTAGGACAAGATGCCTGGGTTGTGGGTAGTTCGCATAGAACGGTCATGTGCTCATGATCTATCGTTGGCACCCTGGTATGTACACCGACGACGGCTAGGTCCGTGGCATGTATAGCGCCACACATATTGAGACAGCAAGCCAGAGAGATCCTCAGCTTTTGTGGAAGCGTCTTCTTGCCAACGAAGTAGTCATACATTTCGTCCATGATGGCCTTGACTACCCCTGATGCATCCGTGGCTGCGCCATGGCAGTGTATCCAGCCCTGCGTATGAATCATGTTGGATATACCTCTGCCTGTACCACCGACAGGAAGACCTATCTTCTCTATAGCCGCTATTATTGGCTCGATGTTATCCTTATTCGGAGTGATGAATTCTGGGTTGTATCGGCTGGTAAACCGGAAGTGTCCATCACAGTATTTATCTGCTATATCGCACAGGTCCCGAATCAAGTCAACGCTAACCAGCCTGGGGGAGCCGCATCTCACCGTAAACGCTTCATCGCCGGTTTCAGACACATGCTTCAAAACCCCCGGTTTTATATCCTCATGATATTTCCACTTCCCGTAATTCTTCGCTATTACTTCCGGTAGCATCTCCTTATAATCTGGGGGTCCGATATCTGTTGTTGCCATCGTTACTTATCCTCCTCTAGAATCTAAAAATCCTTCATCGGGTAAGGCCTTCGGATTTACCCTGGGCCGAAATACTATTTAACGGATTGCCTGTAGCTTAAACACCCTTGTCAAAGAAAACATAGGGGTTTGCCCTGGGCCTATAGACCATCTGAGGTACCGGCTCTACATCAATGGCTCTGAGGAACATCCTCATACCTACCCTATCGATTAGCTCGGATATCCTTTCCCTGGTTCTACCATTCTCGTCCCACCAGTCCATTGCCTTTAACCAGAGCTCTTTAAACTCTGTATACGGCGGCTCCATTTTCATAAACGGGATGATTACCGAGGAGAGGCATGCTCCATGGATTACGGGCGCCTTGGCACCAACCAGTATGGTGGCCCCCTTGTCTACTCCCGGCCTAATGGCTTTGGACATCATGTTTATACAGTGCATGCACCTTACGCAATCCTCAGGCCATGCCAACTCAAGTTTTCCGTTCACCATCTCCAATGCGTTTGTGGGGCACTTGTTAACAACCAACCCCTGTACGTCAAACCCGCTGTCCAAATACTCCTTGACGCCGTCCTGGTCAATCCTCAGGTTATCATGCCATGTGCCAATGATACTGAAATCAGCCCTGGCTATGGCAGCCACACAATCATTGGGGCAGCCGCTTGCCTTGATCTTGGTCTTATATGGAAACGGTGGCCGGTGAAGCTCGTTCTGAAATTCCATCGTAATGTTATAGATGAAATCAAGGGTATCGATGCAAGCGTATTCACATCGCGCTGGCCCCACGCAACCGGTCGGCGTTCTCAGGTCAGAACCCGATCCGCCCAAATCCCATCCAATTGCGGTTATCTCATCGTGGATAGGCTGCAGATGCTCTGAAGTGGTCCCCAGGAAAATAATGTCCCCGGTGGAACCGTGGAAATTGCACAAACCGCTGCCATGCTTCTCCCATACATCCAGAAGCTCTCTTAATCTGTCTGTCTTATAAAACCAGCCAGACGGGTGATTAATACGCAGGGTATGGAAAGCCTGAACATTGGGAAATTCCTCAGGTCTCGAGATGTACCTCCCTATAACCCCACCGCCGTAACCGGCGACTCCAACAATGCCGCCGTGTTTCCACATAGTCATTTTTTCCTCGAAAGACCGTTCCTGGACTTTTATTAGGTCCTTTGCGGCGTCACTCTTCTTCGCCGCCTTCTTGAGCTCTTTTACATAGCTGGGCCACGGCCCTTTCTCAAGCTCATCCATCATAGGTGTTTTATCATCCATATATTAACCTCCTCATATTGAACCTCACTGTACAAATCACACCTGCATACAGGTTACCTCCTAGGATTACTGAACTACATCGACCAATAGGCTTATTCTGGAGTAAGCCAAAATGCCTAGGAAGCTTTCTTAGATAAAAAGTGGATCAGGATTGTGGGCG
>JAAXQM010000145.1 GCA_012974295.1 Dehalococcoidales bacterium | reverse complement strand
CCTCTGCATCAAACTTCTTATGAGGTGTTATACTTCCAGGTGCTGCAAGTACCTGCCCCCTTTCGACTTCATCTTTGCCTGTTCCCCTAAGAAGTACTCCCACGTTATCCCCTGCTATTGCATCATCAAGTATCTTTCTAAACATCTCCAAACTAGTTGCCACTGTCTTCTTTGTCTCTCCAAATCCCACTATCTCCACCTCATCCCCTGCCAGTATCTTCCCCTTTTCCACTCTACCCGTTACTACCGTGCCCCTTCCAGAGATTGTAAATACATCCTCTATTGCCATTATAAAGGGCTTGTCCATCTCCCTCACTGGCTCTGGAATATAACTGTCTACTGAACTCATCAACTCCTTTATCTGCTCCTCTGCTGCCTCGTCCCCATCAAGCGCCTTAAGTGCGCTAACCTTTACTATCGGTATATCGTCGCCGGGAAATCCATATTTTGTTAACAGTTCTCTTATCTCTAAGTCCACTAGCTCTAGTAGCTCCTCGTCATCCATCATATCCACTTTATTCAGCGCTACCACCATATAAGGCACTCCCACCTGTCTTGCAAGCAGTATATGCTCTCTTGTCTGAGGCATTGGCCCATCCGGTGCGCTTACTACCAGTATTGCTCCATCCATCTGCGCTGCTCCGGTTATCATGTTCTTTACATAATCTGCGTGCCCAGGACAGTCTACATGAGCGTAGTGCCTGGTATCTGTTTCATATTCTACGTGTGCTATGTTTATTGTTATTCCTCTTTCCTTTTCTTCTGGCGCCTTGTCTATATTATCAAACGATACGTACTGTGCCTGTCCTGTTTTTTCCAGTACCTTAGTTATTGCTGCTGTTAGTGTCGTCTTGCCGTGATCCACGTGTCCTATAGTCCCTATGTTTAAGTGTGGCTTAGTTCGTTCAAATTTGGCCTTTGACATCTCGTCTACTACCTCCTACTCTGTTTTTTAATTTAAACAGCTTTTGCCTTCAACTCTTCAGACAACATACCAGGCAATACTGAATAGTGAGAAAACTCCATTGTAAATGTTCCCCTGCCCTCAGTGATTGATCTAAGGTTAGTAGCATAACCAAACATCTCTGAGAGTGGCACTTCAGATTTTACAGCCTGAAGCGGGCCTCTAAGCTCAGTCCCGCTAACCTTACCCCTTCTTGAACTTAAATCACCAATCACATTGCCCATATGGTCATCAGGAACAACAACCTCAACACTCATTACCGGTTCAAGAATATTTCCGCCTGCTTTTCTTACCGCATCCTTAAGTGCCATGGAAGCGGCTATTTTAAATGCAATTTCAGAAGAATCAACTTCATGATAAGAACCGTCGTACAAAGTAACTTTTAAATCAACCATTGGGTAACCGGCAACTACACCAGTTTCTATAGCTTCAAGCAGTCCTTTTCGTACAGCAGGGATATATTCTTTCGGTATAGTTCCACCTTTAATTTCATCTACAAATTCAAAACCGGAACCCCTTTGCTGTGGGTCAACTTTAATCTTCACATGTCCGTATTGACCTCTACCACCAGACTGTCTAATAAATTTATTTTCTACGTCAACACTTGTGCGTATAGTTTCTTTATATGCTACCTGGGGTTTTCCAATATTAGCATCTACATTAAATTCTCTTTTCAGTCTATCTACGATTATCTCTAAGTGTAATTCACCCATTCCGGATATAATAGTTTGCCCGGTCTCGTCATCATATCTCACCTTAAAAGAAGGGTCTTCAGTCGCAAGCTTACTAAGAGACAGCCCTAGTCTTTCCTGGTCAGACTTTGTTTTTGGTTCTATAGCAATAGATATGACGGGGTTTGGGAAATTCAGGCTTTCTAAAACAATCCTATTTCTCTCATCACACAAAGTATCACCTGTTACAGAAGTTTTAAGCCCAACTGCCGCTGCTATATCTCCCGCTACAACTTCGGCAACTTCTTCCCTCTTATTGGCATGCATTCTGAGCAATCTGCCAATTCTTTCTCTATTATTATTGGAAGAGTTATAAACCGTGCTACCAGATGCAAGTTTTCCTGAATATACCCTGATATAAGTGAGCTGACCTACATAAGGATCAGTCATAATCTTAAAAACCAGCGAAGAAAATGCAGCATTAGGATCTGCTGGTCTTGTTACTTCCTCATTTGTATCAGGGTTTATTCCCTTTACCTCAGGCACATCCAGCGGGCATGGCAAATAATCCACAATTGCATCT
>JAAXQM010000235.1 GCA_012974295.1 Dehalococcoidales bacterium | reverse complement strand
ATCCTCCGCCAGGAGTAGTTCTCCGGACAATATCCCAGATCATATTTGGCCAGCGGGTGATCAGGGTCGCAGCCGGTCCTGTTGATGTCGCCGGAGGAAAGGTAGACGGTATCAGCGCCGCCCGCCCAGACAACCTCCCGGTCTTTCCTGCTCTTCTCCGCTGTCTCCCGTGTCAGGGCCTGGGCACTGACCCACAGGATGTTGCGATACATTCCATTATACAGGCCGCGGGTGTACGGGTAATCCCCGTCGTCACCGAGATCTCTCTTGTAGTCGAAGCCCTTGAGATCGTCCGGATTATAGGCGGTAGCTTTGGGTTCGAAGCCGCTCTCCGTAGTACTCTTGATGATTCCCGCTCGCTCTGACCGGTCAAGGTTCAGTAGCTTCTGGTCTTTTTCTTTGTTTTCTTTAGCCATACTCACTCCCCACTTATGTTTTTTTGATTATTGAATGACGTGTAAAACGTCAAGGTTAGACGATTGATTATAGCGTTTGTGGGTATCGACTGTCAACGGAAGACTTGGAATCGCTAGCGCACATATTTCCATAAATATTATAGCAGGTTTGGACGGTTTGATGAAAGTGGCATAGTTTAATTGTGTTCTAATGCTACGTACTGATTAACGAAGTGAAGATTCATATCTTTTAATATCGAAAGGCACGAAGACTAATGCTTTTGGGGACTGCTGAAATAGTCTCAATCAACCCCCTAATCCCCCAATCTTGGGGGACTTTAAAAGCTGGGGGACACCCCCAGACCCCCGGCAGGGAGTATACTGCAACTTTTTTTCAGCGGTCTCTTTAAATAGGGTGAAGCCGAAGTGCGGGTCTTATTCTCTATGCTCTTTAAACCTAAGTCAGTATTTGTCCACCGGGGGGGAGGACTTCGAGGGGCTCACCTGAGAGTTTTCGCTGCAGTGTGTTCGTCAGCTCCGCTATCGGCACCCTGATCTGTTTCATGCTGTCGCGCTCGCGGATGGTAACCGCATTGTCCTCGAGTGACTGAAAATCGATGGTGACCGCGTATGGAGTGCCGATCTCGTCCTGCCGTCGGTAACGCTTACCGACACTTTGGGCGTCATCGTACTGTGCGGTGAAGCACTTCCGGATTGTGGCATAGACATCCTTAGCCATGGGGACGAGGGCTTCATTGCGGCTCAGGGGGAGGACCGCGACCTTTACCGGGGCCAGGTCTGGATGCAGCCGCAGCAGCACACGGGTTTCATTCTTATCCGGTTCCTCATCGTAGGCGTCGATGAGGAAGGCGAGCGCGGTACGGTCTACACCAGCTGATGGCTCGATAACATAGGGCACAATATGCTCCCCGCTGTCGGAATCGAAATAGCTGAGGTCCCTGCCGCTGTGCTTGGTATGCTGTGCCAGATCGAAGTCGCCACGGTTGGCGATACCCTCAAGCTCCGACCAGCCCATGGGGAACAGGTACTGGATGTCACAGCAAGCGCGGGCATAGTGTGCAAGCTCATCCTTGCCATGATTTTGTAGGCGGAGGTTCTCCTTGTTTATCCCCAGTTTAAGATACCAGTTCTGCCGCTTCTCGATCCAGTAGTTGAACCACTCATCAGCTGTGTCCGGTTTTGTGAAGAACTCCATCTCCATCATCTCGAACTCCCGGCAGCGGAAAATAAAGTTCCCGGTGGTGATCTCATTGCGGAATGACTTACCTATCTGAGCGATACCAAAGGGAAGCTTTTTTCGTGTGGTGTCCATCACGTTTGCGAAGTTGACGAAGATGCCCTGGGCGGTCTCGGGTCGCAGGTATACCGTCGCTGCGTCTTCCTCTACCGGCCCGAAGAAGGTCCTGAACATGAGATTGAACATGCGTGGTTCGGTTAGCTCGCCGTCGCAGTTGGGACAGCGGCTGCCTTCTACATCGTCCGATCTCCAGCGCTGGTGGCATGCCTTGCAGTCCATTAGCGGGTCAGAAAAGCCTTCCTCGTGACCGCTGGCAGCCCAAACGGCGCGATGCATCAGTATGCTCGAATCCAAACCCACCACATCGTCCCTCTCGCGAACCATGTATCGCCACCATGCTTCCTTGATATTACGCTTAAGCTCAACTCCAAGCGGCCCGTAGTCCCAGCAGGCGGAGAGGCCACCATATATCTCGCTGGACTGAAATATAAAGCCCCGCCGCTTGCACAGTGAGACCATCTTATCCATATCTACTTTCAATCGCTACCCCCCTATATCTCTAGCTTCCAAAAATTAACAGCTTTACTTCCAAATGTCAAAGGCTTGACAGGTGAGCACGAATAGTGAAAAATAGAGCGATGCTATTTAGAGCGCTTGAGCTGGGCCCCTTTCTCGCGAACTGCTACATTGTAGGCTCGGATAGAACCGGGGAAGGGATAATCATCGACCCCGTCGCTGAGGCTGAGACCATTATGGATAACGTGCGCCAGCTTGGCTTAACCATCAAGATTATTGTCGCCACCCACTCCCATCCAGACCATATTATGGCGCTTGGACAGCTCAAAGAGGAGACCGGAGCACCTTTTGCCATGCACGAGGCCGAGGCTGCCGGGATGATCGCATCGGGGATGTCCCGCGTCATGGGAATGTTTATGTCCGGCTCAGCAGAGCCGCTGCCGAAGCCGGACATGTCACTTAAAGACGGCCAAGTCATTGAGGTCGGTGACCTCAGCTTTACCGTGCTTCATACTCCGGGGCATAGCCCGGGAGGTATCTCCCTCTACGGACATGGAATGGTCTTTGTAGGGGATACCCTATTCAATTTTAGTATCGGCCGCACCGACTTCCCCGGGTGTAGCCACCAGCAGCTAATCGAAAGTATCAACAGCAAGCTGTTAACCCTGCCCGATGAGACCATTGTTTACCCCGGGCACGGTCCTCAAACCACTATTCGTGCTGAGCGGCAGCATAACCCTTTCCTCATTGGTTAGTCCAGTATACCGTTCATGTTTACCAGCGCCGGGGCGAGAACCAGCGCAATCATGGTCATCAGCTTTATCATGATGTTCAGGGAAGGCCCTGATGTGTCCTTGAACGGGTCGCCCACCGTGTCACCAACTACTGCTGCCTTATGCGTATCCGATCCTTTACCACCTAATTTGCCCGTCTCGATAAACTTCTTGGCGTTATCCCATGAGCCGCCGGAGTTGGACATCATAACCGCCATAAGGAAACTGGCTGACACTGCACCTATCAGGAAGCCACCGAGCGCAAATTTGCCCAGAGTAAAGCCGACGATGACCGGTATTAATACGGTGAGTAGACCGGGTAGGATCATCTCCTTCAGCGCTGCCTTGGTGGCTATGTCGACGCACTTTCCATATTCCGGTTTTCCCTCGCCGGTCATAATTCCCTTGATCTCTCTGAACTGGCGGCGCACTTCATTGATTATGGCGAAAGAGGCCCGGCCTACCGCGTTCAGCGTCAGCGCGCAGAAGAGAGCCGGCATCATGACGCCGAGAAAGATACCTGCAATTACTGCCGGATCTAGCAGGCTGATGGGATTGGCTAGGTCAATTCCGACAGCGTTTGAATAGGAGAGCATCAGTGCCAGCGCGGTAAGCGCAGCGGCACCAATAGCAAAGCCCTTGCCCGTCGCTGCGGTTGTATTACCCAGCGAGTCGAGGGCATCGGTGCGGTCCCGAACCTCCGGGGGCAGATCCGACATCTCCACGATCCCGCCGGCGTTGTCCGCTACCGGACCGTATGCATCTGTTGCCAGCGTGACGCCCAGCGTGGAAAGCATTCCAACGCCAGCAATTGCGATGCCATACATATCGCCGAAGTAGTACGCTACTATGATGGCGATAACTATTATGATGATCGCTGGTATGACACTCATTAGACCGACAGCAAATCCCTTGGTTATGTTGGTACCCGCACCTGTTTGAGATGCCTCTGCAACCCCACGCGTTGGGCCGAATTCGTATGAGGTGAAGTAGTTCGTGCTTTCTCCAATCAGCACGCCGGCAATGAGACCGGTAAGAATGGCCCATAATACTCCCCATGATGCGTCGAGGAAATACACGGTTAAGGCGGCGAATATAGCGGTCAGTATGGACGCGCCGAAGGTACCGCGCCTCAGTGCGTTCAGCAGTGCCTTCATCTCCGGCTTGTCACCTACCTTGACCAGGAACACTCCAATAAGAGCGGCTATAATGCCACCTGTGGCCACCATCATTGGCAGATACCACGCAGTCTCCTCAGAGACAACCAGGCCAGCTGTCACTGCGACAGTAGCAAGGGTAATCGTTGCTATGATAGAGTCCACGTAGGACTCGAAAAGGTCTGCGCCCATACCGGCTACGTCGCCGACATTGTCACCGACGAAGTCGGCAATCACGGCAGCGTTTCGTGGGTCGTCCTCCGGGATACCCTGCTCTACCTTCCCCACCAGGTCAGCACCGGTATCTGCTGCCTTGGTATAGATACCCCCTCCTGCCCTGGCAAAAATGGCCACCAGCGAGGCCCCGAAGCCAAAGCCAGGGATGACTATTACGAATTGAGCTGCATCCATGTGAAAGGCAAAGTAAAGGATACTCAGCCCTATAATGCCGATACTGACGACACTGAGTCCCATTACAGCACCAGCACGGAATGCTACCCTCAAGCCCTGATTCAAGCTCTTTTCTGCAGCAGCGGCTGTCCTGTTATTGGCCCTGATGGCTATGCTCATGCCCACAAACCCGGCTAGGCCGGAGCTTATCGCGCCGAAGACGAATGCGAAGGCAACCCATCCTCCCAAATTTGGGATGAATGCCAGCGCTAGCGCGATCACTGCTACAAATACGAGCATAATTCGGTACTCTCGTGAGAGGAAGGCCATGGCCCCCTCTTTAATAGCTGACGAGATCTCTCTCATCCGCTCAGAGCCTTCATCCTGCCGCAGCACGTATGCGGCCATAGACGCAGCAGCAATCAGTCCCAGGACTCCTGCTATAACTGCATAGTAGATTGGGTCCATACTCTACTAACCTCCTATGTTAGTTTTTTCTCCAACTTGTTAAGTTTCTCCTCCAGTTGTTGCTGCCTGAGGGCGATGGTCAGGTCACCCCTGGTTCTCTCCAGAATGCCACGTACCGCGTCGGTAGTTCTCCTTAACCCGCCGGTCATAGCATCGGGGAAATCCATGGTTGCCAGCATGCAATAGATGTCATCCATGGCCTCAAGCAGATTCTCGCATCTCTCCAACTCCCCCTTTCTAATTATATCGAGGATGTGACGCCTTAGCTCCCCAACAGCCTCTCCGAGACCATTGAGGTAGGCTGCGTAGCCAACGCCGAATTCGTCAGGATCAGGTAGAGTATTGTCCACTATGAGGCCCAGGGTGACGTATCCTTCAACATGTTCCTTCTGGGCACTATAGACAAATCCTGCGTGCTGAAGCTCCGGGTGTCCATCCAGTTCCCTGTCCAGTTCTTTCAGAAGCTCGCGGGCTAAAGATAATCGCTCTCTTGCCTCCTCGTAATCGCCGCGGTGAACCGAGCGAATGGCATCGGTGGAGTAACGCTGGGCATCGCGGGAGAGGCGAAGCGCTTTTTCCCGAGCGGCGTCCGTGGATGATAAGACGGCGCGCGCCTTTTCTGCGATTAATTCCAATCCCGCAGTCAGTTTTTCCATCTAGTTTTTCTGTATCCTCTCAGCCAGCTTTCGTGCTGCATCCTGTACATCCGTTGCCCCAACGACAGCACTGATCACAGCAATTGCATCCGCCCCAGCATCGATCACTTCGGGGGCGTTCTCTATATCGATACCTCCAATAGCAACGATGGGGAGCGATATGGCTTTTCTAGCCTGGCAAAGCCGCTCCAATCCTACCACGATAGCATCCGCTTTGCAAGGGGTGGGATAGATCGCGCCAACGGCAACATAGTCGGCACCATCGGCCTCAGCCTTAACAGCCTCTTCGAGTGTAGTGGTGGAACAGCCTATAATTTTATCTATAGGCAACAGTCGGCGGGCTATGGAGACGGGGAGGTCACCTTGCCCAAGGTGAAGACCGTCAGCTCGGGAGGCGATGGCAATATCGAGGTAATCATTCACGATAAATGGCACATCGTATTGAGCGCATACCTCTTTCAGCTTCTGTGCCCCTGCGAGCACCTCGGCCTTGCTCCGCGTCTTGTCACGCAGTTGGATCGTCCTTGCCCCGCCACGTATCGCCTGGTGGCAAATTTCCACTTCATCCCTTTCTCCTATTATCTCTGTATCGATGATTACATAGAGTCCCGCGATCCGCTTTTCGCGGCGCAGAAGCTTGCCTGTCAGTGTACGCTCAAGCTCGTAAAGAGCAAAGCGCGCCTGCTTAAACCTTGCCGGGTCCAACGCGAGATCGGGTAGTTTGGAGCACTCCTCCAGGACTCTTAACGATTCGGTGACCCTCCTGGCGTTGGCGCTGACGATGGCGGGGAGGTCGGCGCGACGCATTTTCTCCTCGGCGAAGGCGGCCACATCCTCTGCTGAATTGCGCGCGGAGAGGAGCTCTTTCTGGAGGGAGAAATGCTCACCTAAAATCTCATGGCGCATGGATTTGAGCGCGGCACTTAATGAGGCGTCATTGATGATGAAACGGGAGATATCTTCGAGGAGGCGCAACCCTTCGCTGGCGCGGTTCAGGTTGGCATCGATGAGGCGCAGCATCTATTATAGGTCCTTGAGAGGTTCCGGCATCTCGCCTTCCCTGGCCGCATCGATCATTTCGCGTACCCCGGAAAAGGTATTGGAGTGCTCCTCGCTGTTCATATCCATTCCAAGTTGCTTAAGTCTATGCTCCGTCCAGCGGCCGATATTACGCGGGTCTTTATAGTAGTCCGGTCCACCCATTGCCTGGGGTGGACCTGCTTGCTCATACCAGCCCTGAGCCGATTTGTGCTGGGCGAATCGGGAGATCTGACGCTCCATTTCCTTGCTACCGCAATTAGGGCACTGCGGGGATAGCGGGTCGGCCATGCTCCTTATTAAGAGACTTGACCTTCTTTGACAACCGTGACAGCGAAACTCATAGATGGGCATACTCGATCACCTCAATCCGCCCCTTCATCAGGTGGCCCGCTCTCTGGTGCGTTAACGCCAGGTATTTGAGGCCACTCCCCATGCTCCATCTTCTGTAGATACTCGTCGTATTCTGGGGCAACTGTGTTATCTTCCATACCCCGGCTCATTCTTTTATTCCAATCCGCCAGCGCTTTGGGGTCATTGCGCATTAATCCATTGGTAAGCTGGCCGTCCGACAGGATGTCCTCATAGATATCCTTGTATGTACCGCGGACGGCAAACGTGGAGAACAGACGGGCTAGTTCTTCGCTGCCGCATTGCGGACACTGAGGCTTTGACGCCACGTTCCGCATGTATACATTAACACGGCGCTGACACTTGTTGCATCGATATTCATAGATAGGCATTTTATTTTCACCTGCAATGATAATTCTAACATATCGCTTGCAGCTGGTAAATGCAGTGAACTTCTTATTGCTTGGCGAAATCTTCGTTCTGGTCATTGCGGGCAGAGGTTAATAACTCTGACTCATTACGTGGTGAGCACCGTGAGAGCCTCGCCCGTCGCCCTGCGCTCTCAAAACGACAAGCTATGAAGCGAGACTGTTAAGAAAGAGGTGCAGGATACTTCCTGCCGGGGGTCTGGGGGTGTCCCCCAGCTACAAAACTCCCCCAAGACTGGGGGATATAGGGGGTTGATCAAGGCTATTTCAGCATTCTCGAAGGAATGAGGATTGCTGTATAGCGGCCGTTCATCGTGTCACATGGTTATTCAGCTGTAATTCAGGCGAGTCCCGGGCTTATGGCATTCTCGATAATTTCCAATCGAGCAACCTTTCTCTTTGGCCCGAGCTCAATGGCTACTACATCGATTCGCCACGAGGAGGGCAGGTCGTCTCGATCCTCTATATACGCCTCGGCTAGGGCG
>JAAXQM010000252.1 GCA_012974295.1 Dehalococcoidales bacterium | reverse complement strand
AGATGTGTATAAGAGACAGGAGTTCAGGAGCGCAGCTGATTTCGCTTATAGCCTTGAAATTGAACTTGATTACCACAAAATAGACTTAGAGGAACTAAAGAAATACTTAAGCCAGAAACGGGTATTTCTGCTAACCCTGCTGGAGAATCCCAATCTGCTGGAGCATGACCGTTTTACTGATTTGCTTTGGGCGGTTACCCACCTTGACGAAGAGCTGGAGGCCAGAAAAACTGTCACCGGCCTTCCCGAAAAGGATCTGGAGCACATTGCCGGAGATATCCAGAGGCTATACGACCATCTAGCTAGTGAATGGCTGGACTACACTGAGCATTTGAAGTCGAACTACCCTTTCCTGTTCTCGCTTGTCCTCAGAACACATCCTTTCCAGGAACACCCTTCTGCTGTGTTCAACTAGAGGGATTTTCGTTTCATCACATTCATAGTTGCGCAGCTACTACACAGGGTACTCAGTGCGGTGTTTGCAGATCTATCTATTCCTGTAAGAAATTCGTGAGCTAGTCGGGGTCTTGTAGGGCACACAGGGGGCTTATAATTCTGGGATTAATGAAGAAGGGGAGCCCTTATTTTGAGGCTCCTCTTTGGCTACCCTTTCGGCTTAGCTAGCCCACTGAACGATGCATGTATATTGCTTATAAAACTATCTTTGCCATCCATGTATTTTTCGATATCATGGGGGTGTTTTCCAGCTAGCTCTATCTTTAAATCACTGTAGCGTTTAGCTATATTGGGATTAACAATTAGATAGTCTCTAAAAGTTAGATATTGCTTTATTTGACGATCACCAGATTGGAAGGCGTGTAAATGGTGTGTTCGTAGTTCATCGTTACCCTTAATAAAAAAGCGTCTTCCTTTGATACCATACTCACCCATAGGGCGATAATCGATTCCAATCATTCTTTCATTGAGCTTATCCATATTTGAAATACTCCGTACGACAATCAGAATATCAATTATTGGTTTAGCTGAGATCCCCTTGATTGCAGTGCTCCCTATATGGTGGATCTCGATAAGTTCCTGATTTAGAATACCGGCAATCTTGGTCGCTTCTTTACTGTATAGAGCAGACCACTCGGGTTTATAAGGAATAACTTCAATTAGTCGTACCATGAGTTTTATTATAACTTATGCTATTACCACAGCACAGAAGCTATAGGGCTTGATTTACGATCTAGCAGTGAAATTGCCTTGTTCTCACAACCAGAACGGCAGATACCACATCCGTAGCAGCATCGGGGGTCAACTCGGGATTTCTTTTCAGCGGCGCTGTAGCTTATAGCCCCGAATTGGCAGTACTGCATACACTGGCGACATCCATTGCACGATGATGGATTTACCTCAGCCAAGTATTCAGAGCGGAACATAATGGGGAAACCATAACCAATGGTAGCGCGCATAGCCAGACAATCAGTTCGATCACAATTACATATAGCCCCGATAAATGGGGTGATGAATGTCCAAACTGTATGGCAAAGCCCCTCTTTTTCATGAGCTCTCAGACTGGCTATAGCCTCTTCCTTGTTCAGTATTTCTAAGCCAGCTGTATCCGGACCTGTGAGGTAGGAGGCATCGACTTCACGGATCAACTTAGCCAGCATACCGCCATTTGGTGCCATGCTGAGGCAATAGCAATAACGCAGTTCGTTACCAACCGTACTGTGCCGGCAATAACAAGCGATGCGTACTATCGAGCCCAGCGAATCGAATATCTTTTCGCATTCTTCAATTGGCACCACTTGGCCATAATGGGATTTCTTTTGCCGGTTGGTGATATAAGGATTTACAATCGATTGAACAAATCTAGGCAGCGACTTGAGTCTGCCGAGAGTTTCAATGCTGTTAGCAGAATGCTCGGGATACTTAATGAAGTTGAAGATATATTGGCGACGCTTGAGGTCGCTTAACAGGTCCTCGGAGTAATTCTTGGCTTGCAGATACCACCGCTTGCCCTCTCCATGCTGATGGCAAAATTCACACATCGATTCTATAACCTTCTCTGAATAATATGGTCGGAATTATATCACATTAAAGCTGGCTCAAACATCGTGATGGGTATTTTCGTGAGCTAGTCGGAGTTAGCAAAGATCCACAGGGGGCCTATAATTCTGGGATTAAAGAAGAAAGGTGTGAATCCTTAACGGGGCTGCCTTTAGTGATTGGGGTGGACTGTTGTTAGTCACCTTGGAC
>JAAXQM010000171.1 GCA_012974295.1 Dehalococcoidales bacterium | reverse complement strand
GCCCGGTGGATATCGCTCATGGTGCTGGCATATCGAACTTGATTCTCGCCCGCTATTCCAATACAGGCAACATTAAACTTGTCCCCTAGCTCCGCCTTGATCTTACTTGTAGTTTGAGGGACGTTTTCACCCCACAAATGCTTGGCATCTCTAAGCTCAGCTCCACCTTCCTCAATTACAAGGTAAACAGGTTCTGGAGAGATGCCCTGCAGAATAATACCGTCAAAACCTGTCTTCTTAAAGTCTACTCCCCAGAAGCCGCCTACATTTGATTGCGCCCAAATACCAGTTAACGGCGATTTGAAAACCAGGTTGTATCTACCGGTGCTGGGAGCCTGAGCTCCCGTTATGGTACCATTCATAAAGATAAGCTCGCTTTCAGGGCCTAGCGGGTCAGCTCCCTTTGGAACCTCATGATAGAGGTAATGGGTTGCCAGTCCGGCACCTGTCAAGTACTTGTCAAATAGATCCTCAGGAATTTCCTCCTCTGTAATTTTGGACTCCGATAAATTGACCCTCAGAATTTTCCCATGGCCTCCAAACATTTCTACCTCCTATTCTCCATTACTATATAAGCGCAATATGCTACTATGCTACCTACTAAATACCTAGAAGTCCACCGATCGGCCGTCGTAGGCGTAGAGGAAAAGCTTATTCAGTTCCTCGTAGGAGGGGGCACGGACAGCGGTGATTATCTGCGTATCATTGAAGGCATCGTCCACCATCTTTTCCAATTGTGCTTCGTAAGCCTTGCGCTCGATGCCCATTTCTGCAACCTTGATCGGATTCCCTACCTTCTGACATAGATCACGAATGTATTTTGCGAGAGCCCGTGCTGCTTTTTCACCTTCCTCATTAGAACAGCCGATGAACGAAGCCAATTCGGCAAACCGCTCTGGCTCTTCCTTGGCGGCGAACTCGATGGTATAGGGGAGGAAGAGAGCGACGGCGCGACCGTGGGGCACATGGAACACTGCCCCGAGCACATGTCCCATTGCGTGGGCCATCGAGGCCATAGCATTGCCGAAGCCCAGACCGGCGCAGGTGGCCGCATTATGCATTCTCTCTCGGGCTTCCATATCAGAACCATCGGCCATAACAAGAGGCAGATACTTAAAGATAAGACGAGCAGCGTTAATGCACAGGCCGTCGGTAATGTCTGTGTGCCAGGTACAGGTGTAGCCTTCAACGGCGTGGGTCAGCGCGTCCAGCCCTGTGTCAGCGGTTAACTGGGGGGGCATTCCCGCCGCCATCTCCGGGTCAACGATAGCGATATCGGCGGTATTTTCTCGATTGCCCAAACCCATCTTGCGCTGTTCCTCGGTGTCGGTCAGCAAAATTGCCCAGGTAGCCTCGGCCCCGGTGCCGCTGGTGGTAGGGATGGTAATAAGGCGTGCCTTCTTGCGCAAAACCAGGTCCGCAATGGGATTGATGGCGGCTGGCTCCATATCGGGATGCTCGTAGAGAACCCAGATGGCCTTGGCGGCGTCCATCGGTGAGCCTCCACCCAGGCCGATGATCCAGTCTGGTGCAACATCCAGGGCGACCCGCGCTCCACGTCGCACTGTCTGCACACTGGGGTCGGGCTCGACCTCGTCGAATACGTGCACTTCGATGCCGGCTATGTCCAGATGTGCCTTCACCTTGTCTACCAGGCCAAGTTGGACCATCATAGTGTCGGTGACAATGAGAACGCGTTGGCCCTCCAACTCATCGAGGACTTCCAGCGCCCCCTCACCAAAGACGATACGTGGTGAGACGAAATTCCACATCGCGACTACCTCCCTATGATGAAAGATCACAGACGATTGCCGAAAGGCAGAGGATAGATAACGAAGGGCGAATTACCAGTTATACCTATACTACGTCCTTCGAACACTGTCCTTACTGTCAATCACCGAAATCTGTGGGTACACGCGAGACGCAGTTGACCAACTCCTTGGCCGCCTTGGGGTAACGCATGACTTTCATCATGTCACCCTTCAATTTTAATTTACGTACCATTATTGCCGAGATAGGTTCCAACTTCCCTTCGATAACCTTGCGCCAGTTGGTGTATGGGGCACGGATGATGAACTGAGCCTCCCGCTCGTCCTCGCTGGCGATCATCACTGCATCGGTGCACTTGCCATGATACAGCCCGATGAAGAGATATGCAGACTCAGGATAGGCTTTGTCAGGCTCGATCACGAAGATGAAATCCCCTTCCCAGTCCTTAGCCGACCTTTCGTAATCC
>JAAXQM010000215.1 GCA_012974295.1 Dehalococcoidales bacterium | reverse complement strand
CGGTAATGGTTGCCCAAGTACAATCCAAAAACGAGGATACCAATAATTACCTGCACTATTGTTATGCCGTATGCCTGATCGACATTAGCATCCGTCATCTGAGGCAAGATTAATAAAGGTGACATGGAGAGATAAGTTGTCAGTGACACACGGGTGCAATTTTTAATTGTTATCCTCTTTTACTTTGAGAATGCTGAAATAGTCTTGATCAACCCCCTATATCCCCCAGTCTTGGGGGACTTTTTATTCTGGGGGACACCCCCAGACCCCCGGCAGGAAGTATCCTGCATCTCTTTTTCAACGGTCGCTAATAGTTAATTGCTATCAAAGGGCAACAAACGATAGCCCGCCATCTCATCCTTCTTTAGTACAGAATTCAAAGCCTTTTGTCAAGGGCCTTATGACAGTTAATCACATTGCGAGCAATGTATTCCTTTCCAACTTTGATGATTTCGTGACCTATTTATGGTGTAGCATACTCTCCCCAAACCGATTCTGCATAAGCCGCACAAAAGAGTCAGAGATGTGACTATTGACAAAATCCCAGTTACTCAGTATTATACTCAGTACTCATGATACGCTGTGAAATATGTGGATCCTTTTTTAAGACCGCCCAAGGTTTAGCCGGGCATAAACGCTTTCGCCACGGAACCAATAGACTGGCGGACGAGATGGGAACTGCCCTGAACAGCAGGGAGCTACATCGCAAAATACTGAACCACCTCAGTGAAAAGCTAGCAGATAGAATGGCAGAGACTATTCTCGAAAAGCATGGGGAGGAAATTTGGGAGGCCTATCTTGATGAACTTAGTCAGCAGGGGATCGACCTCCGTCTGTTGGGTAGATACCCGAAGATTAAGGCAATCATCGTCGCTGCAGGCGAAAGTAATCTCCTGCTCCCTCTTACGCAGGATAAACCAGAGTGTCTTTTGGAGATTGGAGAAAAGACCATACTCAGCAGGGAGCTAGAAGTTCTTCGGGCATGTGGCATACGTGACATTGTTGTAGTGCGTGGATACAGGGGGGACAAGATCAGGTACCCCACAATACGATACTATGAAAACAGAGACTACCAAACTACTGGCATATTGGGGTCACTATTCCACGCAAAGGGTGAGATGGACGACGAGTTTATATTCTGTTACTCGGATATTCTGCACACAAAGGAAGTGCTGGAACTGCTTCTCCAGGATCATTCTGACATCTCACTCATCGTCGACACCGACTGGGAGAAGCACTACAAACAACGTCGCCAGCATCCGGTTTCCGAGGCAGAGTTGGTTAGCGTTGAAGGCGATCGCATAACACGTATCGGGAGAAATATCATATCGCCAGGGGAGGCTCATGGCGAGTTTATCGGGCTGGCCAAATTCAGAAAAGACGGTGCCAGAGCCCTGAAGGATATACACGAGTGGGCTATTCTGGATTATAAGGGTAGAACCTTTCACACATCACCCTCGGTAGATAAAGCCTATTTCACCGACCTTATCCAAGAGCTTATAGACCAGGGATATCCGGTGCGCCACATTGATATCAATGGTGGGTGGGCAGAGATCGACACGGTTGAGGATTTCGATAGGGTAAGCAGGCAGTTGCACTCAATACTGAAGATAAACTAATCACGATTACACGGAGGTATTATGAAGGCCATTATTGTCGCTGCCGGCCCCGGCAGCCGTCTGAATCCTTTGACCAATGAAAGACCAAAATGCCTTTTACAGGTCGGTGGTAAGACCATCCTTGAGAGGGCTCTCGAGGCGCTGAGAGCAAACGGGATTGAGAGGATTGCAGTTGTTAGGGGCTATTACAGCCAGTTAATCGACTATCCCAACATAACGTATTACGAGAACCCCAACTATAGGGAAAACAATATCCTCAGGTCTCTATTCTATGCCGAGCGAGAAATGGACGACGACTTTATCTTCTCCTATTCAGATATCATCTTTAGCAGCGAGACTGTGGCGAAATTAATAGAATGCGAGGCTGAAATTACAGTGACAGTGGACATCAACTGGCTTCAACACTATGACGGACGTGACCTGCACCCCATTTCCGAGGCAGAGCTGGTAAAGCTTGAAAACGGCCAGGTAGTAAAAATCGGTAAGGAAGTGGTCCGCCCAGATGAGGCCCACGGGGAGTTTATCGGCCTCGCCAAGTTCACCAAGTCAGGTGCCGAGGCTATGAGGACAGCATATCATCGGATCGCAGAAGAGCGCCCCGCTGCTCCGTTTCAGCACGCAGCCTCACTGGAAAAGGCATACATGACCGACATGATACAGGAGCTTGTGGATAACGGTTCGCTGGTACAAAGCATTGATATCAAGGGCGGCTGGATGGAAATCGACACTCCACAAGATTTGGAACGAGCCCAAAGGCAATTTATCACATAAAGGAAAAGTATAGAGTCAAGAGAATAAGTATGCAAGAGTCAACAGAACAAATACAGAGATATTGGCGAAAGCGAATCCTAATATCGCTGTGGATAAGCTACGCCATGTTCTATGTTGGACGGGTCAACATGGGAGTCGCGATTCCTCTCATTCAGGATGATTTAGGATATACCAAGACCACAATGGGGTGGGTACTGACTGCATTTTTTGCCGCCTATGCCTTTGGGCAATTTGTAAACGGCCAGCTGGGGGACAAGCTTGGTGGCAGGGTCATGATTGCAGCGGGGCTGATACTTAGCGCAGTATTCAATCTACTTTTCGGTTTTTCTTCCATTTTCACCGCTATGGTCGTTATCTGGGCCCTCAACGGGTATGTGCAGTCCATGGGCTGGTCACCCAGCGTAAAGACAGTCGCTAACTGGTTCCCACGTCGGTTGCGAGGCAGAATCAGTGGGATAATGGGCACAAGCTATCAGATAGGAGCTGCGGTCTCCATACTCCTTGCTGGTTTAATGGCTACTAACTTTGGTTGGCAAGGGGTTTTCTGGCTGCCGGCAATACTCCTCGTCATTGCTGGCGTCCACTGGTACCTCAGGGGACGCAATGCCCCCGAGGTTGTTGGCTTACCCAGCCTTGAGGAGGAGGAGCAGTGTATAGAGAGAGAGGAGGCCTGCGAGGACCATCACCTCGGTTTCTCATATACTCTGCGTACAGTACTCACCAGTCGCCCCATATGGATTGTGGCCTTTGGCCTGTTTTTCCTGAATATCATCAGATATGGCTTTATGGATTGGGCACCTTCATACCTTTTTGAGGAAGAGGGCGCAACTATATCGACTGCAGCTTTCAAGACTGGTCTTATGCCTCTCGCCGGCGTAGCTGGAGCCATCATTACCGGCTGGCTGTCAGACAGGGTTTTCAAAGAACGCAGGGCGCCCGCTGCTGCCATTATGCTCCTCTTCCTGGCCTTCTTCACCTGGGTGTTCATTCAAACCACCGGTGCACACTGGGCTGTAGGGCTTCTGGTACTCATGGCTATCGGCTTCTTTACCTATGGCCCTCATGTTGCCATGGTCGCTGCATGCCCTATGGATTTCGGCACGAGGAAGGCCGCTGCCTCAGCGGCTGGCTTCATTGATGGTGTAGGCTATATCGGTGCTGCGGTGACAGGAGTGGTTTCAGGCTACCTAGTGGATAACTATGGATGGAATACTGCTTTCTACATGTGGCTGGGGGGTGCCCTGGCAGCGGCAGCGCTTATGCTTTTACTATGGAATTACAGGCCCAAACCCAGAGAATACCACTAAGACTACAATCGAATTTATCACAAATCCCCGGGGAAATTTGATCGCTCGAATGATTACTGTATCCAACTGAGCTAGGATTACAAGGAGAACTTACCAGAAGTTGATGTTGTATTTTTCTATGTTCTCTGCTTCCTTGATAGCTTGTGCAGTCTCATGTTTTATCGTTTCATCCCCAATAGGCTCCACTTCTGATACCGATAACCCGGACTCGTCCTGTTTTCCTTTCCATGAAACGACATGTCCCGGAACAATCGCGTAGATAAAACTGCCAGAGCCGCAACATGCGGTATCTACCACGGATGTTCCGACAACATACAAAATATCCCTGCCATTCTGCTTTAGCCTCAGTTCCTTTAGCGGGGTATAAGTTCCACTAATAGATTCTATATCTTGACCCAATTCCAGATGAGCATAATCTCTAATCATTTCATCACTCCTGACGACGCTTAGTAGCTCGACCAACCTGAGCTTACCCTAGTGCTTGAATACCTTTTTAAACCGCTTATTTCGTACATTATCAGACTCTCTTCGTCAGCTTTTTAAGTATACAAAGACTGCTGAAATACTCTCAATCAACCCCCTAATCCCCCAATCTTGGGGGACTTTTTAAAGCTGGGGGACACCCCCAGACCCCCGGCAGGAAGTATCCTGCACTTCTTCTTCGGTAGTCTCATACATAAGAATTCAAATGTGAGTAACTAAACGATCTCTTCTATCTTTGCACGAAGGGTCCCCTCCGGCACTGCCCCCTGTATTTCGCCAACCTGCTCACCTCCATTAAAGAACAGTAGCCGCGGTATACTCATAACACTGTATTTAGTAGCCATTTGGGTATTCTGATCGACATTCAGCTTACAAAATTTAAATTTGCCATCGTATTCCTCGGATAGCTTATCGACTACTGGAGCAATCATCCGGCAAGGCCCACACCAAGTCGCATAGAAATCTACAAGGACGGGGAGATCTGATTTCATTACCTGATCTTCAAAATCATTATCTGTTATTTCTAGCACCATCGTAGCATCTCCTTTTCTCAAGATTTATATTCTTTATTGACGCACCATTGGAGCCGCTGAGGAATTCTAGATAAGGCAAACCTGCCTCACCACAGTTTAGGACCTCAGCCACCACTCTGCGGAGCGCATGACCCACCCAAAGAATACGTGCTGAATGTGGAGAGGACCCTTCGTGGGCGCTCGAATCCGCACTTTGGACACTTCAGCTCGCTGTCGCTTTCATCTATCCTCCTGCGCAGATCAAATCCGTGTCTGCACTGTTCACATTTATACTGATATATTGGCATTATCTCTCACCTCCTTCTATTAACTGTTGTTACCCCTCAGGTAACCAATCATTGGCTGGGTAATCAGCGGCACTACATCGTCAATCATATGCGGCATCAAGTTGTTCATAACCTGGGGCATCATCTCCGGCATCTGCTCGGCCATATAGTCTGGCATTGGAATGCGCTCAGCCACTCGTTCAAGCATCACCGACATAACCTGAGGCATCATCATAGGCAGCAGCCTGGGGAACAGGATAGGGAACATAGGCTTCATAAGGTTCAGAGCTCCGGGAATCTTGCCCATGAATCGCATCATCGGCCCCATGCTGAAGGGCATGGCGTCGATAAGCTCCGGCCACATTGTACCCATCAGCTCGGCAAAGCCTTGAGGCGTCATCAGTGCTATCATAGCCTCGAAGACCGCCCACTGCTTCCGCACCTCCGGGTTGGGATCCGGAAAGTCGAAGCCAAGTGCCGAGGCTGAGTAGCGTGCTAGATCCACTACCTCGATGGGTACCTGCTTCTTGTCAGCACTGACGCGGAGCTGAAACTCACAGCAGGGACATAAAGCAAGAACCTTCTCCGCACCCGCTTCTACCGCTTCCTCGAGATGTATTTTGCCTATTTCGGCAGCCACCGGGGGTTCCTTAATCAGAGTAAGGACGCTGCCACAGCAATGCCCTTCTTCTCTGTTAGGAGTCATCTCCACCAAGGTTGTATTGGGAATTGCCTGGATAAGCTGGCGTGGAGGTTCGTATACGCCGGACACACGGCCGATGTGACACGAGTCATGCCAGGTTACTGTACACGGCTTCTGGCCGTTATCCGGGAAGGTGAATTCCCCCGCCTGTATTTTATCTGCCAGCACTTCGCTATAATGCTTCGCCGTGATTCCATATTCAATACCCAGTTTCTCCGCCCATTCCGGGTAGGTATGCCGCCACATCATATCGCAGGCAGGACACGAAGAGATAACGGTATCGGCACCGGCTTTCTTGACTGCCTGTATGTTCCTTCTAAGTACTTCCTCGAAAACATCCCACATACCTGCCACTAACATAGGTGTGCCGCAGCAGCTCTCCGCATTGCCCAGAAAAGTGAAGTCTACTCCAGCTGCATCAAGAAGACGAACGCTGGCCATTCCGATGTCGTGCTCGACGTAGCTGGCGGTGCAGCCAGCAAAATATATTGCCTTCGCCCGGTGAGTAGGTCCATGCTTCTCCTTAAGGTCAGGGGGGAACCAAACAGATCGATCTTTACGGTATCCGGCCCATATGTCGCCCTCCTTCCGCACCGCTGCCGCCATCATCTCAAAGGGCGGGAAGCTCATCTTCTTCTGTTCGTGGATTAGCTCTCCACGCAATTTCATCCACGATGGCTCGATGGGCAATGCGGCTGAACAGCGTTTGTTACATAGCTCACAGGTGGTACATACAAGTATGGTGTCTACCATGAACTGGTCCCACTCCTCACGACCCTCCATGTATTCCCGCAACCAGTACCACTTACCTCGAGGCGACTGGCTCTCCCATCCCCGACCGTAAAACTGGTCGCACTCTTCAATACAGTAGCCACACTGGGAACACCCGTAGGCGTACCAGGCTACGTCGGCCGGAATATCGCGCACGGGTTTTGTCGGCCGCTCTCCGATTTCAGGGATAACCCTGTTGCCAAAAGGACGAATTAGCGGCTCGAAGACCTGTGCAATGCCAAGGAACGCGCCAACTAGCCTGCCGCCGATGACCTTACCGGGATTGAGGATATTACTCGGGTCTACCTGCGTCTTAAACGCCTTCAACCTCTTTGTCCGCTCTGCTCCCAATATCGTGGGTGCCTTCCTTGCGAAGTAGAGCCCGGTTGCGTAAGCACGCCCACCATGCTCCTCAGCGATCTTCATAATGCTCATGGAGAGACTGAAAACAAAGTTATAGTTGAACTTGCGCTGATCACTGGGGATGAAGCCCAAGATTACCACCTCGGGATGGCCATTATGCCCTTCTCGGATGACTATACCCTCCTTAACGATGGGCTGAGCTATCTTTCGCTCGATCTCTCTCATCACATCACCGAGAGCTGAGAGCGGGATAACTATCTCGGCTGGCACCAGGCTAGGCCCCAGACGCTTGACCACCATCAGCTTAAAGCGATGCTTCCACTCATGCTGGGCGATACGGTCGCTAAGTATCTCCGCTTCACAGGGTTTCAATAACTCCGGAAGCCTTGTCATCACAACCTCGCGGTCTATGGCGCGAAAAGCCAAAGTTACGATATAAGCCGCAGGCAAGAGCACCCGTTCTTCTACAGGATGGCCAAGGTGCTCCATCAAAGGAGCCTTATTTTTTAGCTCAGCCATTCGCGGGTTGATAAATATCAATGACCAGATAGGCAGCTTTTCGTCAACCATACACTGAAACACTTTCTGCAGGTCGTGGGCATCGGGACAGCCAATAGCTACCAACTCCAGATCCGCAAGTGGTTGAACGCGAATCGTCAACTCGCTAATGAGGCCAGTAATGCCCTCAGCTTCGGCGATCATGTCAAGCTCGGGTCCGCCAAATTCCCTAACCGTGCCGTCGGGCAACACAACACGGGCATTTACCACGTTGTCAGGAAACCAGCCTGCCTCGTAAGAACCGATACCAGCCCCGCCATGAGCCAGCCACCCTCCTGCGGTAGATGCCGGGTAGCTGGTGGGATACAATCGCAGGGTTAGACCATGCTTTTCCAGTTCCCTATCGAGCTTCTCCCATACCACACCAGCCTGCACGGTGGCAGTCCGAGCCTGCGGATCAATAGTGACGATACGGTTCATATGATAGAAATCTACTACCACGCCCTTCTTCACCGGTAACACACCGCCGTAGCCTGATGAGGCCTTTCCACGGGGAGTGAGAGGCACGTTCTGTTTCACTGCCCATCGTATCAGTTCTATCAGCTCCTCTTCAGTCTTTGGCTGGACTACAGAGTGAGAGGCACGTTCTGTTTCACTGCCCATCGTATCAGTTCTATCAGCTCCTCTTCAGTCTTTGGCTGGACTACAGCGTCCGGCGTTGTGTCGCCAATAAGTGGCTTTATAAGGCCGGGCATAGCAGCGATATCATGGCTATATAGTTTTCGTTCCATCCTGCGAAAAGATACGCGGCTGCCATATTTATTCTCGAGATATGTTCTTTGATCTGCACTTATTTTGCCCATTGCAACCTCCCATTATCCGTTTAGGTTTTCCGATTGAGCTGAACGAGGGAACTAGCGAGAACACGGTTGTTAGCCAATTGCTCGATTAGTACCCCTTGAACCAGGTCACAGGCCTCGCCGATTTTCGGACTCATCAAGCTGTAATGAATTGTAGTCCCCTCTCGCCGCGTGGCCACGAGGCCCCGCTCCCGCAGCATTGACAGATGCTGCGAAACATTAGCCTGTGGCAGTCCCAGGTTGGATGCCAGTTGACCTACCGACATTTCCCCCTCGCGAAGATGATGGATAATCGCCAGCCTCTTCGGTTCCGCTAGGGTCTTACAAATCTCAGCCTGGAGTTTGAAAAGCTGCATTTCGGATTCTTCTATCATAGCACCGTCCTGTCGTTTATTTATGTATGTATATTTATATTCGTATACTCGTATATTATAATATAGAATCAACATAATGTCAAGGGGTATCGATTTCAGCTAAGGATGGCAAAGTATCCGACCTTGACAAGCACGCAATAAGTTGTGATAATTGATACTAGTAGGGGTTGCCATATTATTACTCTGTCACTTATACACATCT
>JAAXQM010000271.1 GCA_012974295.1 Dehalococcoidales bacterium | reverse complement strand
CCGGTTTTACTCAAAGAACAGACAATCCCAGCCAATTTAGTAATGGTACGTTTACTCTCACTAGTGGGGGGAAGACTACTTCGATTGTGTTTAACAGGCTGGGCCGCGTACGGGTTGAATAAATAAGGAGAGCGCGATGAGCCTTAGAAGATTATATAAAAACAGCAGAGGTTTCACGCTCATCGAGGTGCTCGTAGCTGTATTGATTCTGTCCGTCGGTCTCCTCGGCCTTGCCGGGCTGCAGGCCCGAGCCCTCCAGTCTACGGGCGGTTCGCTGATGCGGACTTTCGCCAATCAGCATGTATATGACATTCTCGATCGGATGAGGGCCAACTGGGATTACGCGGACGATTATGTCGTTGCCATTGGGGATGATTTGAGCACCAGTACGGTGACTGGCCTTCCCCTTGAGGATCTTCAGGCCTGGAAGGAAGCATTAAAGCAGATGCCCGGGCCCGGTGATGGCTCCATTGCCGTAGTGGGAACACGTCCCGTCATCGATGTGGCCATCACCGTACAGTGGCTCGAAAGCGGAGTAACAGAGCAGCTTCAGGTGGAGAGTCGATTATGAATAAGATGCGACTTTTTAAAAACGCAAAGGGCTATAGCCCCGTTGAAATCCTTGTTGCTGTAGCGATAAGCATGGTTATCATGGGCAGCGTCTACAGCACTTTTAAGGGGTCTACTGATACGTTTAGGTACCAGGAGTCGATGGCACGTCTGCAAGAAAATGGTCGTTTTGCAGTTGAAGTGCTAAATCGTGAAATGAGAATGGTCGGGTACACGGGATGCGGCAACGTGAGCAAGCCAATAAACGTACTTAATGATAATACTGATTATATATATAACTATGAGTCGTCACTTCAGGGTTTTGAGGCTAACGCAGATGGTACTTGGACCCCTGAGTTGGACCTTTCAATTTTAGATGAAATTAAGGGGAGCGACGTAGTCGTTCTTCGAGTAGCAGATCCAAACGGTTCAGTTTATGTTAGTGATATGATGAATCTCGCTACTGCTGATTTGAAAACTTTAGCTACAGATTTAATAAAAGAAGATGATATTTTGATGATATCTGACTGCGCTAACGCAACTGTTTTTCAAGTTACAAATACAAATACGGTAGTATCTAACGGCAAGAATATGACAAATGTGGTTCATAATCAAGGTGCTGACGTTCCAGGTAATTCTCAAAATAGCTTGGGTCATCTTTACTCAAAAGGTGCTCAGGTCAATAAGGTGTACACGAAGTCTTTTTTTATTCGTGAGAATACGTCCGAAGTGCCATCGCTATATGTCAAAGTGGGGTCGAGTGCGTCCGAAGAGCAGGTTGAAGGCGTAGAAAATCTTCAAATTACTTATGGTCGCGATACTAGCCTAGATAAAGGGCCTGATAACTGTCTTGTGGAAGATTATGTTGACGCTGATTTGATCCCACCGGGGGACGATTGGTTGGATGTCTGCTCTATTCGCATTGGTCTACTTTTACGCTCCAGCGAACAAACCAAGAGAACCGCAGACACAGTGACAACTTACAACGTCAACGGTACGGTTATAGGCCCCATGAATGACCGGTTTTTGCGTCGAGTGTACAGCCAGACGATTCGCTTGAGGAATCGACCCGCATTTGGGCCTTGATCAGGGAGATAATATGGTCCGTTACGGAGAATGGATGAAAAACGAGAAAGGCAGCGTCCTGATCGCCGGAATGCTCCTGATGCTGGTTATGGCCATCATGGGAATCGCCTCCATGCAGTCTACCGGTCTTCAGGAGAAGATGGCCGGAAATCAGGGCTCCCGTGAAGTGGCTTTTCAGGCTGCTGAGATTGTCCTGCGGGAGGGGGAGCGCGATCTCGACAATCTGCCTAATGCGGCATGGGACGGTACCGACGGTCTTTATGATGAATGGGATACTGCCGCAACGGATGTTCCTATTTGGGAGTCGATTAACTGGGATGATACGGATTCAAGGGTATTTTCCGGGGCCGTAGCTGGTGTTGCGGCTGCCCCTCGCTATATCATTGAACGGTTGGATAGGGACTCAGCTGAATGTACAGGAAATGATTCAATTGAAAGTAATCCTCTTACTTCTAAGCCAGATGTTTATCGAATCACATCAAGGGCAACCGGCCGATCTAATTCTACTGTCGTAATATTGCAGACGACATTTAAAGATTGTGGTGTTTAGAACTGCTGAAGAATGGATTTCGCCGGAGGGTGGCTATGAAGTTTTTTAGATTTATAT
>JAAXQM010000010.1 GCA_012974295.1 Dehalococcoidales bacterium | reverse complement strand
GACAATAGCTATGACCCGGCGCAGTATGATTATCAGTCCACGTATTCATCCCCACGAAAACATGGTGGAAGTGTCTAGCCTAATCTCTTTTATGACTACCCTATTGACAATGAATATTTCGGGGAGTAGGTTTTCCTTGTGTATATTTGTCGGGAGGAATACTTATGAAAGCGATTGTATACGAGAAATACGGGCCTCCGGATGTTCTTCATCTCAAGGAGGTAGAGAAACCTTCTCCCAAGGACAATGAAGTACTGATAAGAATATATGCGACAACAGTAACGGCAGTTGACTACGCCTTTCGAAGCGGTGCTGGGGCAGCTGGTACATCAAGATTTATCACTGGTCTCATAAGACCAAAAAACCCTATACCAGGGGCTTTGCTAGCCGGGGAAATTGAATCAGTAGGCGAAGATGTAAAGCGATTTAAAGAAGGTGACCAGGTTTTTGGAGAAACCGGTGCCAGTCTTGGTTGTTATGCCGAGTACATATGTCTGTCTGAAGACGGGATGGTCGCAATAAAACCGGCCAATATGACCTATGAAGAAGCCGCCACCGTCTGTGATGGGGCATTAACAGCATTGCCTTTCCTTAAAGATAGAGGAAATATTCAGAGCGGACAAAAAGTCCTTATCTATGGAGCTTCCGGAAGTATAGGTACAGCTGCGGTACAGCTGGCCAGGTACTTTGGGGCGGAAGTTACCGGGGTATGCAGTACTGCGAATTTAGAAATGGTCAAGTCTCTAGGAGCCGATGAGGTAATTGATTACACTAAAGAGGATTTCACCAAGAGCAGCCAGACCTATGACATCATCTTTGACACGGTAGCCAAGAGTTCATTTTCACGTTGTAAAGGCTCGCTAAAGCAAGGAGGAATCTACCTTACAACTGTCCCCGGGCTGGCAATTATTCTTCAAATGCTATGGACTTCAATGATAGGTAGCAAAAAGGCTGCGATTTATCAAGTAGGACTGAGGTCATCAAGCAAAAGGGCTAAAGACCTAATCTTCCTCAAAGAGCTTATTGAGGCGGGAAAGATAAAAACGGTCATAGATAGACGCTATCCGTTGGAACAAATGGTTGAGGCCCACAGATATGTCGAAAAAGGACACAAAAAGGGAAATGTAGTCATAACTGTGGAGCATAACGACAAAACCTGACAAAGCACTGCACCCGACTGCTATTCCGCTGCGCTTCATGCACTAACAACAAAGCTAAAAGGAACAACCCAATCGTAAGCATGGCTGGACAAACATCCCGATGTTCGTGAAGTAGAACCTGCGTAAGAACTCTTTATGGGGATAAATCAGTCGTATTTGCGTCTGTTGATTTGGGAGTTTTCTCATGTATATCAAGGGTATATTTATCAGCAGTAAAGGGCGAGTAACCTGTGCCTTTCCTACGTCCACTTTCTATGATATCCAGCCCAGTGCCACACTTTGGACATACTTGATGTTGTGAAAAACGGAGTGCATTGCCGATCCGGTGTGTACCACACTTTGAGCAGATTCCCTCAAGAGAGCCGGGGTTGATCATGTCATCTTGGGAGTTCATTTCTGCTTTCCTGTTTGAGCTAAAGATATCTATATTTCAATTATACAAATGAATACTATGCCTAAACACACGGTATTACAAGATCTCATATCATATACAAAACCGACTTATCCTCATTAAATGTTTATACCCCTAATCTTTTAAATTAGCCCAATTGAGTTATCTAATTCGGTGATACCAATCATATCTATTTTCACGCACTAATAGTAAAGCTAAATGGAATAGTCCAACTGTAAGCATGGCTGGACAAACATCCCAATGTTCGTTCAGTGGTGACCACTACTGATTACCGATACCACATCAGAAATCCAGAATTATAAGCCCCCTGTGGATCTTACCTATCCCCAGGTAGCTCACGATCATTGTGATAAACTATTAAAATGAGAACCAAGAGTAGAGTATGTCTATCCCCTATCGGGGGCGAGCATATCCAATACTACATGTCGCTTTCTGATGACCCCGAGTTGATTGCCACTATGGGATGGAAACCATTCCTCCCTAACGAGAAGGACAGGTTCATTGATTTCACAAAAGTAATAACCATTCCCAATTTAAAGGATAGTGAGTCAATAGTGTTCAGTATCACCAGTACCATTAACAACAATGCTATTGGCTACGTATCAATAAAGGGTATCGATAAAGAAGAAGGTTGTGCTGAGGTCGGAATTGCCATCATGGATAAGGAATACCGTGGAAAAGGATATGGTAGAGAAGCACTAAAG
>JAAXQM010000125.1 GCA_012974295.1 Dehalococcoidales bacterium | reverse complement strand
CACGTGATAAACAGCGCCGGGGAAATGGATGCGGGGTTTTCGTGGCATATGGGAAAGCTATCAGTAAATAGCAGAAAGTCAAACCTGACACCAAGATTCTTAAACCTGACACCAAGATTCTTCCCTATGGTGCCTGCTGCTCATCTGCCTGTTGGCCAAGGGCATGGCCTACCTGTTCATCATCGGGGCGGCGGTCTATGTGACAATCTTACTATTCAGGTCGTTGAGGTGACCAAAACCCCGAACAATTTCATACAATTACAACTACTGATAGTGGCCTTTTAGATTGACGGACTGAGTGCCGTGGGATAGCCTGCTGCATCATATCTAAAGGGTTCACGGGAGGGGGATGTTGGCACCTGTCTTCGTGTATCCGATGGCAGGTTTTTTCTTTTTGGGAGGATTGAGATGAAAAAGTTGATACTGTTGATTGCATCCTTAGTGGTGCTTTTCTACGCAGGCACTAGTACGGCGGCTATTCAGCCCCCTCAGCTCTGCTATTCTACAAATGGGTTAGAAGTGACGGCATTCTGGACCGCTACTTCAGGAGCAACTGGGTATACTCTGCATCACGCTCCTTTCCCATATGACGGCCCGGACACCATTGGATCCGTCGAAATGGGCAGTGCAACGACCATCACTGTGGACCTATTTGAAGGAGCAGGATTCTACATTGCAGTTACTGCTAAAAATGGCCAAGAAGAGAGCGAATATTCAAATATAGATCTATTCAAAACGACCACCGGGGCCACTTCAGCCAGCGCCACATTATGCGAAGGTTCAGCCCCTGTAGTCGCTGGAGTTGCCACATCCCCCTGTCAAC
This sequence comes from Dehalococcoidales bacterium, assembly GCA_012974295.1. Classification (GTDB taxonomy): domain Bacteria; phylum Chloroflexota; class Dehalococcoidia; order E44-bin15; family E44-bin15; genus JAAXQM01. The sequence goes on along the minus strand of JAAXQM010000125.1, from coordinate 1,419 downwards.
GACAATGGGACAGAGATCTTGACGGCATTGGCGATGAGATATCGAGGACCTATACATATGATGCCGATGGACATTTAATTTCTGACTCCTTTTATGGCGGCCAGATACTATATGAATATGATGCTGCCGGAAACCAAATTAGTTCAACATGGGATTACGATATGGACGGGGTTCTTAGCCTCGACCCATCAAGCATGGAAAGTCGAAAAATTTACGCCTATGAAGGAAACATAAGCGGATTTGTTGCCTTAGGAGGTGATTTTGGTAACCCTTATTATCGGGAAGATAATAGATATAATAACGAAGACTCAACACCGACTTTCCAATTTGATAGCAATGGAAAGTTACAACGTGAGGTTGAAGTAGGCTCTAGTGGCAATATTTATAAAGACATAAGCTACAACTATAATGGTTCTGGCTTGCTTATAAGTGCAACAGATGTCAACCCTTTCTGGCCAGAAACAATAAATTATACTTATACTTACAATCAAAATAATAAAGTTAGTACAATGACAAAGGTATCTACGGATACTGAATATCCTGGCTACGAGCGCATAAAAACAAAGGGAATATACACATACAGCGAAAATCAAAAAATCATCAAATATGATGGCTATGACCTGAATACAAACTCAATAGATTTCTCAAGAAATTATTTGTATGACGAATTTGGAAGATTATCCACGATAGAGCATCACAATTACGATTTCGACACCCATTCATCGGATATATTTACCTATGAGTGTCAGTAGGAATGATTCGCCCCTGCAATCCTAGGCACATTTAGCCTTAGTTCGGTGACCATTGTGATCGCACCCAGCGCTTTTGTGCAAGGTGTCCCCCGGCGGTGTACCCTATGGTGTCAGCGCACCGCAGAGTATAAAATCTTGGTTCTCCGTCAAGGAACCGGACGGACGAGTGAAAATGGTCACTGGGCGGGCACCCCTCTGCGGTAGCGGCACCGAGGAGCGAGGAGCGAGCGAAGCCGAGCGTATCCCACTGCTTCGGGAGCATGTGCGCTATGGGCATAAAGGCATGTGCGCTATGAACCTTCGGCAGCTTCAATAAACCAAAATGTGTCCCACGGCTGGGTCTCTTCTGGGGTAGGGTGTTCAGCGCACAGAGAGCGAAGCTCGCGATTCTGCTTCGGGAGTAGGGGGTCGGAGGTTCAAATCCTCTCGCCCCGACCAAAAATTTTGTTGAGGTTCATCGGCTTCTCGTCCCGAACCTGCGAGTCGAAAAAGACAAAAAGAAAGCCTCCTGTACTGTTCAGGTCCGGGGGCTTCTTCGTTTCAGCGGTGGGAGTGTCCAAGAGTGATGACCCTGATGCTCCGGGACGGGGTTTTGTTCTGGGTCCCTCTCCGGGTCCGTGGGGATCGATGAGGGGGCGGGTCCGGGACCTGTCTCTTATACACATCT
>JAAXQM010000210.1 GCA_012974295.1 Dehalococcoidales bacterium | reverse complement strand
AGATGTGTATAAGAGACAGCCTTATCATTATTTCTGACCCCGCTAGAGCCGCTAAGCATCTCGATGTCATACCTTATAGCAATGGCTACCCCAGCGGTGCCCATGAAAACCTTAATATTCATGGCAAAGATGCTGAAACCTTTAACTGCACTTCTACTGAAGGTGGAAAGTCCGTTTTTATAGCCGAGTATGGAGATTCAAAAATTCAATATGTGACTAATAAAAAATCATCAGTTACAGAACTTACGGTCTTGGACCCATGTGCCGAGGTGTTTTCTGAAGATGGAAGTCCTGCCAAGGTTCAAATTCCTCATGAAGCAGAGGGATATTACGTCCTGGCACGTGTTCGCGCAAAACCCCAAAACGGTTCTAACGCTGGAGATCCCTCTTCCATCATCATGTCACCCAATTTGGTAAAAGAAGCTTGCAACGATACCGATCCGGCTAATCCGGATTTTCCAGACTACACCGAATGCTCCGACGACCTCTTGTTGACCCTGGGCCTGATTGTTGGCGACAATGTGTACGAAGCCACTGATGTGGGATTCGTTCGCTTTGACAGCTCCGAAACCACCAAAGGAAAAGGTAGGGCCAAAGCCACAGACATTACCAGCCTCTTCACCTTTACCGGTTGGGTATTCGATAGCACTCTTGACACCAGCGGACCGGACGGTATCCCAGACGGAGTTATTGATATTTACGATGTGCCCTCTGATATGGATGAGGATCTGGATATTGATCAGGACGATTTCGAACTTTGGTTGTTTCAGCAGGAAGCTGATGGATTAGCTACTTACTATGAAAATGAATGGATTTTGAATATCGCGGATCTAGTGGTCACTGAACAAGACCTGTCTAACCATGGAGTCAAACTACTGAAGGTACGTATGTATCCGGTCGCCACGACTGAGTTTGTACAGTAGAAGCAAAGACAGTTTATACTCGTTGTCTAAATAATGAGGAGACCCGGCTTAATTCTAGGGTCTCCTCTACTTTTTAATAAAAAGCTGACCTGTCACCGTTAGTTGTTCAACTTTCCTCCTAACGTCCGGGAGCCCGAAGGTCGCCAACTTGGTGTGTTATTGTTTCCTATAATTTACCATATCAATTACTGGCACAGGTTTCTTCAATTCTTCGAACACTGGAGTGGGAGCATTTAGGGCCTTTTTGTTTCCCTACATCCCCCACAGATGCCCAAAATGTTTTGAGAGCGTGACGCTGATACAGGCACAGTGTGAGGGTGCGCGGCAGTAAAGCCAGAGCGAACAGAATTAATCTCCAATTTTTATAAGTGGTTCTGACGGGTTGGCTAATTTATATCCCTCTGATGTATGGGAATCAAAGGATCTTTTATATCCCTGTGACTGGAACTCATTAAGACATTGAGATTCCTCCATAAGCGTCTCAAAAGGGCCGCATTTCACAGTCTTGCCCGTATCCGGATGTTGAAGCATAACAGTCTGGGGCGCGGCGCACCCCGCCAGCAATCCCACAACCAATAGAATTACAAAATACCGCATCTCTCCCTCCAACTTGTTTTAAGTTGTTCTTTATCTACTCTCTCAGGTTAATGCCCGGAAGCGGGATGGGCAATAGGTTTTCAGGAGAGGGGTTGAGAACGTGACGTTGATACAGCCACAGTATAAGGGTGGTGCGTTTAAGGGACTAGCGAAGGAGGCACTCACCCAAAGCAGGCGTTCGTCTAACAGCTCGATCGGCGGGAACCGGCCAGAAGCGGTCATTCATTATTAATCACTTACTCACTGTTCCTAGCTGATCCAACCCTTGCTCTCGGCCCGCTTCGAATACCAGATCAAAAACACCGTCACCACCAGCTGCATCAGAACACCCATCCAAATCTCGAAGGAACTAAATCCGGCCACGCCGAATATATGCATCATTGTCACAATCACGCCAAGGAGAGACGCTATTAACACATAGAACGCAACCGACTTCCTGAGCAGAAGGAATAGGCAGCCAAGCGAGCCGCCGAAAACGGCTATTGCAAAAGCTCCGGTGGCCCATGCGGGTCGGCCTTCGATGATCGGGCGATACGACTCAGGAAACGAGGCGAGCGAGTCTGCATTCATCTGTGCGAAGTAATTGGTGACACCCATAAGATTAAAGATCAGTGCGACAACGCTGATTGTCCAGAAACTCCAGTGAACACCACCAACTGTCTTATCGTTCATCACATCCTACTTCTGCCTTTAACTCCACAAACTATATTCTCACAAAATAGGGTAAAGCCACTAAAAC
>JAAXQM010000054.1 GCA_012974295.1 Dehalococcoidales bacterium | reverse complement strand
TTACCCTTGTGAAAGAACAGGGCGCCTCAGACTTGCACATAAGTTCCGGTGAACCTCCCATAATTAGAATCCACGGTGATATCCAGAAGGTGGACATGCCTTCCCTCTCTCAAGAAGAGGTACATACAATGCTCTATCAAATTCTGAATGATCAGCAGCTTAAATTGTTTGAGAGTGATAAGGAGATAGACTTTGCCTTAGATCTGAAGGGGATAGCCCGCTACAGAGTAAATGCTTTCTATCAATCTAAGGGGGAGGCTTTTGTTTGCAGAACAATTCCTACAAAAATAATGTCACTGGAAGAGTTGAAACTTCCCAAGATACTTGCTGATCTTACAGACAAGACCAAAGGACTTATCCTGGTAACAGGCCCCACCGGTTCCGGTAAATCTACGACACTGGCAGCTATGATAGATTATATAAATCGGCACAAAAGGTTACATATTCTAACCATTGAGGACCCCATAGAATTTGTTTATGAGCCAGAGCTTTGCCTCGTAAACCAGAGAGAATTAGGAACCAATACACATAGTTTTGCCAATGCACTGCGTTCTGCTCTGAGAGAAGATCCCGATGTCATCCTGGTTGGAGAAATGAGAGACCTGGAAACTATCTCTTTGGCCATGACTGCTGCTGAAACCGGCCATTTGGTTCTTGGCACTCTGCACACCTCGAGTGCTGCTAAAACCATAGACAGGGTTATAGACGTATTCCCTCATGAACAGCAGAACCAGGTAAGAGCTATGTTCTCCGAGTCCATATTAGCAGTCGTTACCCAGAACTTGCTGAAAACGAAGGATGGTAAAGGTAGAGTGGCGGCTTTAGAGATAATGATAGGAACCCCTGCTGTAAGAAATCTCATAAGAGAGGGCAAGGTAGCTCAGCTCTTTGGGATGCTGCAGACGGGAAAACAGTTTGGAATGCAGACAATGGATTCAACCCTTGCGGATCTGTGCAAACAAGGCGTGATTTCTAGAGAGACAGCAACGCCATACCTGACTAACCCATCAGCCTTGTCTTCCTATGGTGCATAGGTGTAAAATTTAGAGGAAAAAATGGATATATACAAATTATTGGAATTAATGATGGAGAAGGATGCCTCAGATATTTATATATCAGTAGGTATTCCACCTACTTTTCGGGTGGAGGGCAAAACAGAACCCATATCTGGAGATGCGTTGAAGCCGGAAGACACTAAAGAACTTGCCTTCTCATTAATGAGCGAAAAGCAGAAAGCCCTCTTTCTTGAAGAAAAGGAAATGAATCTTGCGTTAGCTCCATCTATTGGGCGTTTCAGGGTGAATATATTTTATCAAATGAATAGTATAGGTCTTGTTATTCGCCAGTTAAAAATTCCGATACAGTCCTTTAAACAATTGGGACTACCTTCGGTTTTAGAAAATATTTCGATGATGCAAAGGGGTCTGGTATTGGTGGTAGGGGCAACCGGATCTGGCAAATCTACTACATTGGCGGCAATGATAGACCACAGAAATAGTAATTCGCCGGGGCACATAATCACGATAGAAGATCCTGTGGAATTTGTACACCAACATAAGCGTTCTATTATTACCCATCGGGAAGTGGGAATTGATACACATTCCTTTGGTGATGGTTTAAAAAGTGCACTGAGACAGGCTCCGGATGTTATCATGATAGGTGAGGTGCGTGACACTTATACTATGGAAGCGGCCATAACCTTTGCAGAAACCGGCCATCTCTGCCTTGCTACTCTTCATGCTAATAATGCCAACCAATCTATAGAACGCATTATAACTTTTTTCCCTGCCGACAGACAAGAGCAGATATTTCTGCTTCTTTCACTTAATCTCAAGAGTATTATTTCCCAGCGGCTTATTCCGACTGTAGATGATAAGAGGATTGCCGCCGTAGAGGTACTAATGGACACTCCCAGGATTAAGGACCTTATCCTCAAAAAGGAAATTGGCCTCTTGAAAGAAGCGATGAAAAAAGGAGAGCAGGAAGGTATGCAAACCTTTGATCAGGATATCTACAACTTTTACATGCAGGGAAAAATAAATTATGAAACAGCAATAGCGTATGCAGATAGTGCGAATGACTTACGTTTAAGAATAAAATTTGAGACTCCTGACCAGGAGGAAGACACAAAAGACAAACCTGCTTTCAAAATGAGAAGATGAAAAATAACATTGAAGAAAAGATACTTGATCTGGCTTTAAAGGATTCTGATTCAGCAGAGGTGATTTATGAAGAGGGAGAATCCAGATCTATCAGTTTCGAAAACAATAAATTAAAATCTGTATACACCAAGTC
>JAAXQM010000027.1 GCA_012974295.1 Dehalococcoidales bacterium | reverse complement strand
TGCTTGGCGCATGCCTGCGCGTTACAGCCGGTGGTCACCACCAGCACATCGTTCTTTATTAACTCCTTCACGATGTAAATATGAGGGTCGTCATGTATATGCCTAGGATTGTTGCAACCAACAACACCAGCAGCACCGCGTATCCTGCCTGCCATAACGGCGTCGTTGAACGGGCGGAAGGACTCACGATATATACCGCCCTGCATATAGGCTATATACTCGTGGGAGAAGCCAGCAACAATATGGTCGATGTAATCGGGGATCTGCACCTTAGATTTATCCCGGTTGGGGAAGTTATCGATGGCAGACCTTATAATCTGCTTCGCGATCTCCAACGCCCTATCTTCGTGGAACTCGACACGCTCCGCCCCGGTGATATGGGCCTTCGGCGAGGTGGTGATAATCTTGGTGTGGTAGTTTTTCGCGACTTCAACAAGGCCTTGCATGACGCACTGGATATCAACGACCATTGCGTCGACGACACCCGTAGCTATAGCCAGCTCCTGCTGGAGGAAGTTGCCCACTATATCAACCCCCTGGCGCACCAGTACCTCGTTGGCAGTACAGCAGATACCAGAAAGGTTTATCCCGTTGGCCCCCTTGGATTTGGCATATTCTATCATCTCCGGATCCTGTGCGGCGACCACGATAAGTTCGGAGAGTGTGGGTTCGTGACCGTGCACCACCACATTCACCTCGTCCTCCCTTAGTACGCCGAAGTTGCTCCTGGCAGCCACCGGCCCAGGGGTGCCGAAGAGGATATCGCTGATATCAGTGGAGAGCATCGAGCCACCCCAGCCATCAGCCAGGGCATTTCTCATGCCGTGATCGAGGAGGTGCTCAGCGTCCTGGTCGTTCCCGATATGGGTGCGGTGGAGGGTTTCCACCACCTCGCGATCGATTCCTCTAGGGGTAACACCCAGCTTCCTCCAGATCTCCTGGCGCTTCTGTGGAGCACGCTTGACATACAGGAGCTCGCCCTCCTGGCGGCCGAACTCGGTAAGCGCTACATGGCCCACGTCCGACGCAATCTCCTCCACGGAGCGTCCCTCGGTGGGCACGTCCAGAAGTCCCGCGACCACATTTAGCTTCTTCTCGTCCTTGATCTTGTAATCGGGTGCCTCTCCTTCAGCAGCGGCGATAAGGGTCATCGCCATTCCACGGCCGTGGTCAGAGTGAGCAGCGGCTCCGGCAGCGATCATGCGTACGAAGTTCCTCGCCGCGACGGTCTCTATGGTCGCCCCGCAAACACCGACCGTAGTCTTGCCAGTGAGGCGGCAGGGCCCCATGAAGCAGTGCTTACAGCAGACCCCTGAATGCCCGATAGGACAGGGCTTGGTATTCTCCGCCCGTACGAAGACATTCGAGATTCCCTCTGCCTCCATCTTACCTAATATCTCGATCGTCGCCGGATCAATGCTCCTCTTTTTTGCTTCCTTCTTCTCTTCTGTCATCTACATTCCTTTCCTAAATTGTGCGGTAGATTTCACCACTTAATATTATAGCAGTTTTTTTGTGCCAGGGTCAATTTTCATACCTGGCTTTATGAAAAGAGTTAACAGTGCTATAATTCGTTCATTATCGCGTCAGGGAGGCGAAAATCGATACCGAGCGCCTGCAACAATTACTTGCGAGGGTAAAATCAGGGGAGGTAAGCATCGTTGATGCCATGGATAAGCTTGCCAACCTTCCCTACGAGGAACTGGGTTTCGCCAAGCTCGATCATCACCGGGCATTGCGGCGTGGCTTCCCAGAGGTGGTTTTTGGGCCGGGTAAAACTGCTGAGCAAATCGCATTAATAGTGGAACGTCTCGCCTCAAGCAATGATAAGGTGCTGGTAACCAAGGTGGCTGAGGAGTGCTTCAATGCGGTGCACCAGCACACCCCCGATGCTGAGTATCATGCTGTTGCCCGGGCAATTACTGTAAATACGGCAAAAGACACCGCTCTCCGCCCTGGAATCATGGTGCTGAGCGGTGGTACGGCGGACATTCCCATCGCTGAAGAGGCAGCGCTTACTGCAGAACTGATGGGTAACGAGGTGGAGCGTTCCTACGATGTTGGCATCGCCGGCGTTCACCGGCTACTGGACCATCTGCCCCGACTGCGCCAGGCAAAGGTATTGGTAGTTGTGGCAGGCATGGAGGGGGCACTTCCCAGCGTGGTCAGCGGACTGGTATCGACACCGGTAATTGCAGTTCCCACCAGCATTGGTTATGGGGCCAGCTTCTCAGGGTTAACCGCACTGCTTACGATGTTAAATAGCTGTCTCTTATACACATCT
>JAAXQM010000132.1 GCA_012974295.1 Dehalococcoidales bacterium | reverse complement strand
GATTTATACTACCGTACATGAGCTAAACTCCTTCTCGACTGAAAACGTATACTTAACATGTTAACAAAAAGTATATATCTCTATATTAAGAGACCGATGAAAAAGAAGTGCAGGATACTTCCTGCCGGGGGTCTGGGGGTGTCCCCCAGCTTAAAAAGTCCCCCAAGATTGGGGGATATAGGGGGTTGATTGAGCTATTTCAGCAGTCTTAATAAATGTATGCCTCCATATTAAATAATGAGCCCCGATAGATATCTGTCGGGGCTCATTTACAAGGAGATTATAACTTGGATATGTTAAATCTCTTCATCCAGGATCTTGGTCTTAAGGGTTTCCCATTCGTCAATTTTTAAAACGCACAGATTACCCACTTCACCAATCTCCACTTTGTCGTCAGTAATTCTGACAACCGGGCAACACGAACTTCCTCCGCAAAGACTTACAGTTTTCATAGCTTTAACATTAACCTCCTTTCTATATTTTCTTAATAATAAATCAAAAGGCAAACCTCGTATGTAACTTTTATCTCATTCATAAGCTTGACCACAAGCTTCTCTTGCGCTTACAATGCGGTCGCACAATGGCAGGACAATAAATATGCTCGACAACAGATATACTGACTATATGTTTGGTCTGGTCAAGACGGTTATCGACGAGATTGGTCCGCGACCACCATGTAGCGAGAAGGAGAAAAGGCTGGGCCGCCTCCTGGTAGAGGAATGGAAGTCGATCTGTGACAGAATCGACGTAGAGACATTTACCTGTAGTCCCACTGCGTTTCTGGGCTTTATACGTTTACTAGCGTTGCTTTACTTTATTGCGGTTATTCTATACTGGTTCTTTCCGCCACTTTCTTTAGTATTGATGATCATTATATTAACTGTAAGCATATTCGAGCTCAATTATCGTGAGTTTGTAGATTTCCTTTTTCCTCGCAAACATGGCGAAAATGTCATCGGAGTAATTCAACCTGATGGTGAAGTTAAACAGCGAGTTATAGTTAGCGCTCATTTAGATTCAGCATACGAATTTAACTTCTTCTATTACCTGAAGAATGCCGCTATCCCTATTCTTATAATTATTGTTCTAGGTTTAGTAATAGCCTTTGGTGGAAGTCTGGCAAAAACTATCGCCTACAGTACTGGCACCGATGGCGCACAAGTATTCATAGTGATCGGAATAATTATGGTCGTACTCAGCCCCCTGGTCGGTCTTCTATTGTTTTTCCATACATATAGGCCAGTCCCCGGTGCTATGGACAATATGGCAGGGATTGCTATTGTTTCAGGTCTGGGCAAGTATTTAAATGAGGCAAAAAGCAACGGTAATTGTTTCCCGGAAAAAACCGAAGTCGTTCTGTTGGCGACATCATCGGAAGAAGCTGGGCTTCGTGGGGCCAAACGGTACGTAAGCAAGCACCTAACAGAGATGAAAAAAACTCCAACATATGGGTTGTTCCTTGATTGCATATATGATGAGAAGTTCCTTACCGTGGCTAAACGCGAAATATTCACTGGAGCGACGCACGACCATGACATGGTCAAGATGGCACAGGAGGTTGCTGCAATCCATAGCTGGCCCATAGCTGCCAAGGTGATTCCAGTAGGTGCTACTGATGCTTCAGCTTTTTCGTTGAGAGGTATCCCCTCAATATGTTTGCTCTGCCAAGATATTTCCAGACTTGTACCCAATTATCACACTCGTAACGATATATATGAGTATATACGACCCGAATCATTATCAGTTTCCCTTCAGGTAGTCATCGATATGATCGAGCGGATTGACCAGAATTAGAGATTGCTGCCGTTATTAGCCATACTAGTTATCAAGGTGTCTAGGGAGCATGCATGTGAGCGAAAACAGAGAAGAAATCAATGCGGCTGATGACAAGGAAATTGCAACGCTTGCTGGTGGGTGCTTCTGGTGTCTTGAAGCTATTTTTAATGAATTGAAGGGCGTGGAGCAGGTGAGATCTGGATATACAGGCGGTACTGAGGAAAACCCATCTTATCACGACGTGTGTACAGGTGCCACAGGGCATGCAGAGGCAATTCAGCTCTTTTTTAATTCGAAATTAATATCCTTTAGGGAATTACTTGATGTATTCTTTTCTATACATGATCCGACTACCCTAAATCGACAGGGGGCGGATGTTGGTACACAATATCGGTCTGCAATCTTCTATCATAACGATAGACAGAAGGAAATTGCTGAGCAGCTAATTGAGGAAATGAACGCGGCCAACATTTGGAGCTCCCCGATTGTTACAGAGGTGACGTCGTTTGGGCATTTCTATCCCGCAGAGGATTACCACCAGCAGTACTTTAAACGAAATAGTGATCAAACTTACTGTCACGTCGTGATTGAACCCAAATTGGAGAATTTCCGCAGACTCCACAAGACCAGCTTAAAATAGAGTGGAGATAACGCCATTAACACCGTTTGTTACTATATGCAACATCGCACATCTGCGGGGTTTAGCAAAGAGCCCACCTAGATAAGATTATAGGTGGGCTCGAGAGTGTACAGCTCCTCTATTAACTAACCTGTATTGCTTGACTAGTATGGATCATCAGGGTATCCTCACTTAATATATAGAGATCACTGAAAAAGAGGTGCAGGATACTTCCTGCCGGGGGTCTGGGGGTATCCCCCAGCTTTAAAAATCCCCCAATCTTGGGGGATTTAGGGGGTTGATTGAGGCTATTTCAGCAGTCTCATATAATTAAGGAGGTAAACAGATAATGGAAGAAATACAATTACTAACAGAGATTAGAGACACTCTAATGCATATTAATAAGAGCATGGATGATAAATGGAAGCTAATGGAAACGTGGAAGCATGAGTATGATAAGCTCGGTGAATCCAGATGGGAGACTGCGCAGACTTGGATGAATATATTGACTGAAGCCAGATCTGATTTGAAAGATATAAGGGATAGGATAACGCTGGTTGTGCAATTATAGCACCGCCCTACCTGTTTGAAACGCGATAACGCTTTGTTGAAGGTAGACGTGGCCGGGTGAATAGTCTCATGTCAGTTATACCGTCAAAACCCCGATGTAGTCCTGTTATGGAGGCAAATTACCCCCAAACGTCAATGAGCGTGCCGACATTAGACTGGCTCTAAATGATGTATTGTACTTTTGTAAGGTTGGAATGTCGAAGGAATTGACGAAAGTAGAAACTGGGTCATCTGGCCCGTCCTATGTTCATCTGCCTAAAGATGAAGGTGCTCACCCGGAGATGATAACGGAGTGGTGGTACAGCAATTTTACGCTGAGGGATTCCAATGGCCAACACTACGGTGCTATGGCAGCCTACTTCAACAACGGACCCAGGGTTTTATCGATTTCCGACATTGATGCAAAGCAATTCTATTCCGAGGTTTCCTTCTCCACACCTAATTATGCCCAGGGGCCTCTTTATCTTCGCTGGGGATCTAACGATAGCTGGTTTCGCAACAAACCAGACTCTTATTCCTACCACCTACAATCCAATGGAAACAAAATCAGCCTCAATATCGACCTCGATTCACTGAAACCTCCACTGCTAGTAAACGGCGATGGTCTAATTAAGTGGTCTTTCGGTAGTTCCTATTACTACTCCCTAACCCGGCTTCGAGCTAAAGGTCAGATTGAGTTATTGGGCAAGGCAGTAGATGTTGATGGAATTGGCTGGATGGACCATCAGTGGATGGATTTTATTCCGTTCGCAGTTATCAGATGCTATGAGTGGTTCTCTGTCCAGCTTGATAACAATACGGAGGTCGTCTTCTGGCAAGCCACCGAACCCGATGGCTCGCTGGTATCGCAGCTCCTAACTATGGTGTACCCGGACGGCTCGGCCTTCTATACCAAGGACTTTGCGTTACAGAGGGTAGACACCTGGATCTCCCCAAGTACTCAATGTGAGTATGGCACTCTCTGGAAAGTTAGAGAACAGACTCAAACCCTGAATTTGGAGGTAAAAGCGCTATTTCCGGAACAGGAGATCAAAATACCTATAACCCTCCCCGGATTCAGACCAGCCTTCTGGGAAGGGAAGATGACTGTATCGGGGCAGCTAGCCGGTGAAACCGTCTCCGGGACTGGTTATGCCGAACTCTTCCGGCCTCATAGCAGTTGATAAGTGTAAACTTTATTGATGTTTGAAGTTAATATAATGGGATGTACAATAAGGCGGAGCTAACTTCCCCCTTTGTGGTTCTCTGAAAAGTCCTATAAAAAAGAGGTACAGGATACCTCTTGTCGGGGGTCTGGGGGTGTCCCCCAGTTCTAAAAAGTCCCCCAAGATTGGGGGACTAGGGGGTTGATTGAGACTATTCCGGCAGGCTCATTTAATGCGCCGCTATATACAATGGCCACCCGGATAAGCCTGCAGCGGCCATAATTTTGTAAAGAGTCCAGCAAAGTGAAGTTGTAGAGATAATGCCAAAGCAGGTAGTAGCGATTGACTATGAGAGGTGCCGCCCCGATAGTTGCGGTGACAGCGGGGTGTGCGGCGCTTCACTTGTGTGCGAATATGGAAGCCTCACCCAGCAAAGTCCCTACGAGGAACCCGATGTCATCCCTTCGAAATGGTGTCACGGGTGCGCCAAATGCGTCAAAGCGTGTCCGTTAAAGGCCATCAGGATGATAGGATAATAGCACTACAAGAGAGGTCAATCCTAATAATTCATGTGAGTTTATCAGTTTAGGGTACCACATGGCCTATTTTCGATAATAGTAAACATTTGAGAGGGAGAATAATGAATAAATCAAAGGTAGCCATATTAAGATGCGATACATACGATGAAGAGCAGGTATACGAGGCCGTCAAGAAAGGGGTTGATCTTATTGGCGGAATATCCTCTTTCGTAAGTCCAGGCGAGACCATCGTACTCAAGCCTAACGTGCTATTTGGTACTGATCCCCAAAAGTGCGTGACTACACATCCCTCAGTGTTCAAGGCCGCCGGAAAACTAATTATGAACACGAAAGCCACAGTATATTATGGTGACTCTCCAAGTTTTAGAAAATGTGAATGGAATATGAAAAGGGCTAATTTGAAGCAGGTGGCCGATGAACTAGGTATCCAACTGGCTGATTTTGACAATGGGAGATCTGTTAGTCACAATGATGCACTCTTAATCAAAAGCTTTGTTATTGCCAATGGAGTGTTGGATTCAGATGGCCTGGTAAGTCTGCCGAAACTCAAAACACACGCGCTTACCAGGTTTACCGGGGCTATTAAGAATCAATTCGGATGTGTTCCCGGTCTCTTGAAAGGCCAGTATCACATCAAGCTACCTGATCCATATGATTTTGCCACCATGCTCGTTGATTTGAATACTCTAATTAAACCCCGTCTATACATCATGGACGGTATCATGGCCATGGAAGGCAATGGTCCAAGAAGCGGAAAACCCAAGCAGCTGAGTGTTCTATTGTTCTCCAGCGACCCGATCGCCATCGATTCTATAGCCTGTAAAATTATTAATCTTGATCCCGAATCGGTGCCCACTTCGAAACCCGGTGAACAGGCAAACCTTGGAGTATACCATTATGAAAGCATCGAAGTCGTTGGGGAAAACGTAGAATCGTTCATTGATGAAAATTTCGAGGTAATTCGAACTCCTCCTGTCCCATCCAGTAGTGGGCGTATGAAGACGTTTGTTAAGAATCGGATATCCCCGAGACCAGCTATCGATATAGCAAAATGCACCATTTGCGGGACATGCGTCGAGATGTGTCCGGTGGATCCCAAGGCCGTGGATTGGCATAAAGGTGATAAATCCAAGTCACCTACGTACAAATATGGTCGTTGTATTCGCTGCTACTGCTGCCAGGAATCCTGCCCCGAAGGAGCTATTGCCGTAGATAATCCCCTTTTGGGCCGGATCTTTTTCCCATTGAAATGATTTTCTCACAATGAGCTTTCCCAGTTTAAATCCCGATAACCACACTAATAGCCTGCAGTCATTTCTTTTCTTCAGGATTAATTCGGACATCCATGATATGAGAAGCTACCTGGGTAAAACCGGCTCCTAAAGAGAGTTCACTTACATACCTGCAAACATTATGTAATCTCTCCATATGCTCGGATGCATGTCTAGGATTGATTATTAACACGCTGTGGGGGAACATCTCAAACAACGACAGATCTGTCAGGGAATCACCAAAGACCACAACGTCTGCTGGAGACAGCTGTCCATCTGCTATATGACGGAGTAGCATATTTAGCGTTCTTCCCTTGCTAACCCCCTTCTGTACCAAATGAAGTATATATCCAGAATCAACAAGCTCAGCATCATCGAGGTGCCTTCTTAGTTCATTTACATCCACTCCGTGGGACCATAGAACAACGTCAACCATCCTATATCTGTTGTCTTCCCTTTCCTTAATAGCATCAGGGAACATCATTCTTAGTTTTTCCAAAGCTTCCAGCGCAGGCTTACGAGAATAACCCATAGCTATTAGGTTGCCATTAACCTTCAACTTGGCAACGCCCCCATTTTCAGCGATGATAGGTCCACTAATACCCAAATCAGAGGCCAGCGATTCCAAACCAGGAAGCGTTCGTCCCGACACCAGGCCAACCATAACACCACTATCCTCTAAACGGCGAACAGTCTCTGAAACTACTGAGCTAATTGAATCACTTGCATCGGTTAGAGTGCCATCAACGTCGGTCATTACAAGCCGTATTCGACGAGCTAGCTCAGGGGTGATCTCTCGGTATGATGTGATCATTGATACCCTATATTATTCCAGCTCAACGTATGCTGTCAAAGTTGTTGGTCACCTGCTCCGCGATTGCTCGATCAATACAGGAAAATATAACTCTGGGAGTGGTACAATAAACGGAGGCTGGTCGCTATATGCGGCGCGAACACTATCAACCTACCATTAGCGACCGGGATAACAGAGAGGACTGGAAGGCCAAGGGAGGAAAACAAATCTGGGAAAGCGCGGCGGAGAAAGTAAAGGAGCTCCTGGCCACAGATGGCTACGGGCTACCTGGGCATATTAAAAGCCAGGTGCTGTAATTTGTTAAGATAAGACGTCTTCTTATATGCCATGAAATGGACTATCTTGGGTTCCGGGGGTTGCATGGTTATCCCCAAGCCGCTCTGTAACTGCCGGGTCTGCCAGGAAGCCCGTGAGAAAGGTGTTCCCTATTCCCGAACAGGTCCCTCCTCTTTTCTTCATGACATCAACCTGCTGATCGACACACCCGCGGAGATTGCATCTCAGTTGAATCACTCAGACGTCCACTCTATGGATTATCTAATTTTCACCCATCTTGACCCAGACCACGTGGAGGGTTTCCGCGTAGTAGAGCAGGTTTCGCTTGATTATAGATCCTGGCGTGCTTATCCGGAAAAGCAAATCTGTTTACTGCTCCCCGATCAACTCAGCCAACCATTAAGGGAGATCCGGTCTTCGCTTGGCCCCCATATTGATTTCTATCAGGAAAGGGGATTTATCCGAATTGAGCTTTTCCAGAAAGAGATCCAGATAGAGGACATCAAGATCACTGCCATCCCTATGGAACGAGCTCGTCAGGTAACCTTCGTTTACGTTTTTGAGAAATACGGGTGCAGGGTGGTTTATGCTCCATGCGATGTCAAGCCCTTCCCAGAGCATCGAGATGAAGTTCAAAAAGCCGACCTCTTGATCATCCAACCGGGAATATTCGAAGATGGACTGAAACATGATTTCAACTACCCCTCCGCACATATCTCAAGGACCACCCACTATACATTCGAGCAAACCTTGGATCTGGCCAAACGTATCCAGGCTAAGAAGGTTCTATTTGTTCATCTGGAGGAATACTGGAATCGGAGCTATGACGATTACTGTGCGCTGGATTCGGATAATGAGATGATCCGTTTTGCCTATGATGGCATGCAACTAACGGTATGATATAGAATTACCTGCTTGCCCCTGCTCCAGCAAAGGAGCACTTTCATTATCTTGCCATTGCGGGGGCTATACCCAAACAATTATAGAGCCTCAACTTCGGTAGTAATAAACTGGGACATGTGATATACTTCTATTATAGAAATATTACATAGTGGAAACAAATGAGAGACTATTCTCATGAACATGTCAACGATAACCAAATAGAAAGCCTTATACAGGACTTTCTACAAATAGATATTGAATTTAATGCCATGTTGCCCAAAGAAATTGAGCAACTGCATTACCTTCTCGACGATATACCCGTAGCAGACAAAGGTCAACGTTTTATCAATTGCAAGCTATTCCCCCGCGTAATATAT
>JAAXQM010000297.1 GCA_012974295.1 Dehalococcoidales bacterium | reverse complement strand
CTGTAAACCAGATATCTAATTATATCATGTATTGATAATTCCGTCAAATAATAACTGAGACTGCTGAAATAGTCTCAGTCAACCTCCTAATCCCCCAATCTTGGGGGACTTTCTAAATCTGGGGGACACCCCCAGACCCCCGGCAGGAAGTATCCTGCACCTCTTTTTCGGCAGTGTCCATGCATTAATACGAAAGTGATTAGATTGTCATGCGATGTTAAGGACACGGGCTTGCTCATATAAAGAGCAGAGGCTATAATGAATTCTCGAGTTGGGACGTAGCCCGAATATCACTTTCATTATGTAGACCGGGGATTCTAATCCTCCCGTATCAAATATATAAAACATGAAACGAGGTCTAGATGAATAAGTATTCAGCATTATTTAAGCCCGGCAGTATCGGTACAATGCAGCTGGAAAACCGGTTGATTATGGCCCCGCTGGGCACCATCCTGATTGACAGTGAGGGTGGTGTGACCGACAACCTTATCGACTATTACCGGCCGAGAGCAGCCGGTGGTGTCGGCCTCATCATCGCCCAATGTTCCTCGCCGAACATGGAAGCTAAGGCGCTTTACTCACTGGGCATTTACGATGATAAATTCGTCCCTGGCCTGAAACAGCTTTTTCAGGCAATCCATAAAGAGGGCACTAAGGTTGCCATCCAGTTGATGCATCCCGGCCTATTAATCGTGGCCGGTGGCTTAGTTGCTCCAGACGTACTTGTAAAGGTGCCATCCATAACATCCTGGATGACCGGCGATCTGCCCTATACTGAGGTAAGCGAAGCTGATATCGAAGGCTACGTGGAGGATTACGCTGAGGCATCACGGCGGGCTAAGGAGGCGGGCGCCGATGCTGTGGAGCTTCACGCCTGTCACGGTTGTCTGGTAGGTGGTTTCATGTCCCCGCTGATGAACTTGAGAACGGATCAGTACGGCGGTAGCGAGGAGAACCGTATGCGCTTTCCCCGCCGCATAGTGGAACGGATTAAGGAGAAGCTCGGCAAGGATTTCCCTGTAATAGTGAGAATCAGCGCCGGAGATGATGTGCCAGGTGGGGTTACTATAGAAGAAGCTATGCGACAGGCAGTGATGCTTGAGGAGGCAGGAGCCGACGCGTTCCACGTCTCCGCAGGGCTCGAGTACCTGACCGGCCTCAACATACCCTGCTATACATATACCGGGGCTCCCATATTACCCATGGCGGAGAAGATAAAAAGCGCAGTCAGGGTGCCAGTGATAGCCGTAGGTAAGATAAGCCCGGAACTGGCAGAGCAAATAATCGGCGAAGGCAGGGTGGACTTCGTCGCCATGGGGCGCCCACTGCTGGCTGACCCCGAACTGCCCAATAAGCTTCGGGAGGGTAGGCGTGACGAAGTCCGCTGGTGCCTGCATTGCAACAATTGCGTATCACTCAAACTGCCGCTATCCTGCACCGTAAACCCATTCCTGTACCGTGAGCGTTTGTCCATGCCGCCACCGATTCAATCACCGAAAAAGGTATTAATAATCGGCGGCGGGCTGGCCGGCATGCAGGCGGCGGTGCTCATTGCGCAGAGGGGCCATAATGTCTCTCTTTATGAAAAGAGCAATGAGCTTGGTGGACAGTGGAACATCGCTGCAGCGGTGCCGGGCAAGGAATGCTTTGCCGATTTCACCAATATCTTAAAGCGTTCCCTGGATAAGGCCAACGTCCAGGTTGCACTCGGTGCCAACGTTACCAAGGAGCAGGTGCTGGCGATGAAGCCCGATGCGGTAGTAGTTGCCACCGGAGCAGTGCCCCTGGGCCTGGATATACCGGGTATTTCAAATAAGAACGTGGTGCAGTCAAATGACGTGTTCACGGGCAAAGCAGAGGTGAAGGGCAGAGCAGCAGTAATCGGTGCCCGCTTCAACGCTATTGAGGTGGCTATACTGCTGGCGGAGCAGGGGAAGCAAGTGAGCATAGTTAGCCGGGGCAAACTCGGTGGAAGGAAGGGCCCAGAGAACACTTTCGTCTTTAAGACACTTTCGAGGCGTCTCCTCGAGTTGGGCATCCCCACATACCTGAACACTCCGGTGCTGGAGATTGCCGATGGAAGTGTGGTAATCGAATGGGGAGGAGAAATCGTTTTCCTGCCTGCTGACACAGTGATACTGGCGGTTGGTGCACAGTCGGATAACCTGCTAGCCAAGGAGTTAAAGGGCCTTGTTCCCGAGGTTTACAGCATAGGTGACTGCGTTAAGCCGCGCGATGCCGCAGCCGCTACATTTGATGCGGCCAGGATAGCCGAGAAGATCTAGGCCTGTTGGCTGTATCGCCTATTTGTATCGCTCACGCAATGCGGTG
>JAAXQM010000108.1 GCA_012974295.1 Dehalococcoidales bacterium | reverse complement strand
GTGATATATGGGTGCTCCATATCCACCCAGAAGCCGATGCGCTCTGTGAGCTCATCCCACTCCTTGACATAGCGAAACACGCTCTCGCGGCAGCGCGCGTTGAACTGGGCGACTCCGTAGGTCTCTATATCATCCTTGGATGAAAAACCAAGCTCCTTCTCGACCGATAGCTCTACAGGGAGCCCATGTGTATCCCAGCCCGCTTTGCGCGGTGCACAGTACCCCTTCATCGTCTTGTAGCGGGGAATGGTATCTTTGAATACCCTCGACAGGATATGGTGCACCCCGGGGCTGGCATTAGCTGTAGGCGGCCCCTCATAGAGACGGAAGAGGTTTTCGCTATCCCGCTCCGCAACGCTCCTCTCGAATATATGCTTTTCCTTCCAGAAAAGAAGGGTGTGCTTCTCCATCTCAGTAAAACTTACCTTGCCCGGCACTGGCTTAAACATTTTATCGCCCCTTCTCTTTATCTGTCTTATACTATATAAAACAACTTTTAATCAGTTAGAAAGACATGTCTCTATCTCAAGATTGCGAGTTGCAATATAAAAAGCTCATCCCTAAGGGACGAGCTTTATACCCGCGGTACCACCCTGATTCCCCACTATCGGGGCCCTCATCAAACCCCGCTATGCGGGGTTCGTCGGGATAACGGCTGACGAGGCCGACTAAGCCTACTGACGTCTAAAACTATCGCGTTCGGTTAGCAGCTCGGGAGGGATTTTCAGAAGGCAGGCCGCATCTGCTCTCACCATACCAGACTCGCTAAGCGCCTTCCCCCTCTTACTCTTCTCCGTCTTCGCCTTTTCGCCCTTTTTCAGATTGCTGAAATAGTATCAATCCCCTAACCCCAAATTTTCAGCAGTCTCTTTTTGTGGAACTCTCATAAAGATGCGTTTCTCCCAACTTGAAGCCAGGAAGATACGGCATCTTCATTAATACGGAAAGAGATTAGAATGACCAATGGCTAAGTCAATGTTCAAACTAGCCGCCTTTGTGGATGGTCACCTTGCGGTCATCGCCCTCACCGATACTCTGCGTTATTACCCCCGGGTAATCCCGTAGAGCCAGGTGAATGATACGGCGCTCGTTGGGGGGCATCGGTTCCAGGGGTACCGGCTGCCCGGTGTCCATGACCCGCTCTGCAATACGCCATGCTAGATTCTTAAGCGCCTCCTCTCGGCGCTCCCGATAACCTGCCACATCGATAGTTATCGGCACATGAGCCTTTAACCGATGACCCACCATAAGATAGACCAGGTACTGCAGTGAATATAGAGTCTGACCTCTTCTCCCAATAAGAATGCCCAGATCCTCGCCGTTTATTTCCAGACTGATAATGGCACGCCCCTCCTCGGATAGTTCCTTTACCTCAACAGAGGCAGAGACCTGCATCAAGGGAAGAAGCTCCTCTAGTATCTCCTTAGCCAGAGTAACGGCCTCCTGCCTCAACTCTTCAGGTTGACGCCTGAACACCCTGACTGTAGCCTCCTCACCGCCAAAACCTAGAAAGCCAGTCTTGCCCTCCTTTAGGACGACCACCTCTACCTCGTCATGACTTGCGCCGAGTTTTTCTAGTGCCAGCGCGACGGCTTCTTCTACCGTCTTTCCGCTTGTCTCGAGACTTTCCATGAGTTATCCTCTCTTGTTGTTCCACGCCTTCGGCAGCCAGCTTTTCCTCTAGCGCCGCACCCTCAGGTGTTTCAACCTGCGCTGCCGGTACTTTGGGGGTTCTTACGAAGAGCGAGCCCCACCCGGTAATGAAATACTGCGTTATGATGCCAATAATATTGGATACTATCCAGAATAGCGCCAGCCCACTGGGGAAGGCGAGTGTGAGAAATCCAAACATGAGGGGCATCATCCAGATCATCATTTTGTTCGTTGACTGCTGCTGCGGGTCCGCTGTGGGCACGGTGGACATCTTCTGCAGCACAAACATCGAGGCCGCAACTAGAACGGGCAGGATGAAATACCCATTGGGGGGCACATCCGGCTGGGCCAGGTTGAGCCAGAGGAAATTTGGGTTCAGAGGAACCGCCGTATAAATTGACGACACAGAATAGAGCTTATCAGAGAGTCCTAATAGGGCTTCAGGGGTTGCCGCCAGCGCCCCGAGGATCGACCGGTAGAGAGCGATCCAAATGGGAAGCTGGATGAGCATTGGCAACAGGCAACCCATCGGGTTTACCCCACTCTCCTTATAGAGCTTCGCTGTCTCCTGCCGTAGCTTCTGTGCGTCCTTGCCGTACTTCTTCTGCAGCTCCTTCATCTTTGGCTGCAATGTGGACATCGCCTTGGTAGAGCGCTGCTGCTTCAAGGTAAGAGGCGTCATCAGCAGGCGCACCATAATGGTCAGGGCAATAATCGCGATGCCAAAGTTGCCGAAGAACAAATTGTTGAGCAGGATCAGGAAATTGAGGAATGGGTCGAGCAGGACTAGATTGAAGGCGTCGATAAGCCCATATGTGAATGAAAGGACGACCAGCGCGGCGGCGGCGAGGATTAATATCAGGCGGTTTCTACTCATTTTCATTTAGGATAACTCTCTAACCTGCTTAATCAAGAGTGGAAACGCTCCATATCTCCCTGCCGTCCAACGCACCCAAAGAGTAGAGTTTGTTATTCTGCTGATCATGAGTATAGACCTCGCCTTCCCCAGCATACAGGGGGGAGCGCATAGGGCCAAAGTAATCCTCTCCATGGGGGTAAATCCAAATTCCATTCCCATTGGTGGCATTCAAGGCATGGATCTTACCGTCATTGGAGCCAAAGAAAACCAGATCACCAAACATGGCGGGGTCACCGCTGACCGGCCCCCCTGTTTCGTATTCCCATTTTAGCTCCCCACTTTCGGCATCGAGGGCATAAACACGATTATCCATGCAGCCGACAATGATAGTATCATCGTAGGCTAACGCCTTACCCCAAAACCAGTCGCCTGCCGCGTAAGGAACAAAGCCTTCTTTCGCCTGCCCGGTGCTTGCGTCAACGGCATGGAATTTGCGGTCGAAGGAGCCAAAATAGATGGTTCCATTGTGAATGAGCGGTGTGGCGGTGATGGTCCCTCCTGCTTCGAATTCCCAGACCGGCGTGCCAGCAGCGGCATCTATGGCATGGAGTTTATTGTCAAAGGAGCCGACATAAACCACGCCTTCATGAACCAGAGGTGTAGACCAAATCTGGTCCCCGGTGACGTAGGGAGAGTCCCATGCTAGCTTTCCAGTAGCGGTCTCAATTGCATAAAGATTACCGTCAGAGGAGCCAATATAGAGGATGCCGTCGGCGACAACCGGGCTGCCCACAATGTTACCGATGACGCCCTCGTCGGGATAGTCCCATTCACCCGCTAACTGTTGGGGAAAAGAATGTCCCGCTATGCGACTCGATGAATTAAGGGCGTAGACCGTGCCATCATAGTCCCCAAAATAGACCGTGCCATTGGCAACAAAAGTAGTGCTGTAGATGGCCGATCCCATTGCCCCGGAACATGAAAGGAAGCTGCCGCCTTCGTCGGCGCCAAGCCCTGGTTCACCCTTTGGCGGAAACTGCCACCGCTCCGTAGCATACTTGCCACCGCTTACATCTATTAGAGTATAGCTGATAACCTTGCCCCCGGCCGTACCCACATAGAGGAAATCACCCTCCACCGCGGGTCCTGACCATCCTATAGGCTGTTGGTTTAGCCCAACACACCCCGAAAGGAGCAGACAGCCACCTAGAAATAAAACAAATAAAACAAATACCTTTGGTTTCATTACAAAAACCTCTTAACGGCGGAAACTAATTGCATCAAGGTACCGGGTCAAACCCTCCGGGATTAAAGGGATGGCAACGTACGAGACGCTTCGCCCCTATGCAAATACCCTTCGCCAGCCCGTACTTCTGAATTGCCTCAGAGGTATACTGAGAGCAAGTGGGTACAAAACGGCAGGCGTGAGGTGTCACCTGGGAAATGGTCACCTGATAACCACTGATTAATCCCAAGGCAATCCTCTTCATCTTTCCCCGCTACCTAAAAACTTCGCCCGAGCCAGTATTTCCTCCGTCGCCTTACTTAGGGTATGATAATCTGTTTCCGTAGCCGGCTGGCGGGCGATGAGTACCATGTCCCAGCCCCCGTCTATAGGAACTTGCCGTACCACCTCGCGAAGCCGCCTCCTCACCCGATTGCGCACTACTGCCCCTCCCAATCGCTTTCCCACGGCAAATCCACAGCGACTGGATCCCAAGCTGTTGGGTAATGCACGCAGAACTACCATATTATTAGCCCAGGACTTGCCGTTAGTGAAAACGGCTTCGAAATCCCTTGTGCCGGCAAGCCGCTCTGTTTTTACCATCAAGCCACCGTGAGCCGCCAGCGGCCCCTGAGCCTCCTCCTCCGCAGCACCTCGCGACCACCTCGAGTGCTCATGCGTGATAGAAACCCGTGCTTCCGTTTTCTCGGTATCCTCTTTGGTTGATAGGTCCTCTTCGGCATGCTACGATTATACTTCACCCTGATAGGGGTGTCAAACAATTCTTACTGGACACGCATACCGTGTGAGTTGTATAATATGGTCAGCTTTGTCTCAGGGAGGTAGAAGTGAACCGAGAGGAACTGAAGGTTAGCCATAGGGATATTCTGGGAAAGAAGGTAAGGTTTCTTCGCAGGGAAGGCTTGACCCCGGTGAACGTCTACGGTCCAAAAATCGAATCTCTCCCCCTACAGGTAGAGACATCGCTGCTGAAACGCCTTATTTCCAAGGCAGGCATGAACGCCCTGATTAACCTAAAAGTCGATGCGGCAAGGAAGCCACGAACGGTGATGATCCGCGATATTGAGCGCGATCCCTTAACCCAAGAGCTGCTCCATGTGGGCTTTTTCCAGGTAGAGATGACCCACAAGGTAAAGGTTGAGGTACCACTACTCTTCATCGGCGAGGCTCCTGCGGCGAAGAGCAGCCGCGTTATGTTGATCGAGAACCTGACCTCTCTCGAGGTAGAAGCCCTGCCCGCTGACCTGCCCCGAAATATCGAGGTGGACCTCTCCGTGCTTGAAGAGATCGGCCAGGCGATTCACGTGCGGGACATACCGGTAGATGAGGGAGTTGAAGTGCTTACCGAAGCCAGCCATTTGGTGGTCAGTGCAATGGAAGCCCGCGCTGAAGTTGAAGAGGTGGTGGAGGAGGTTGAGGGCGAAGGTGAGGCTGAGGGTGAGGGTACAGAGGAATCCGAAGAAGCCTAGTGT
This sequence comes from Dehalococcoidales bacterium, assembly GCA_012974295.1. Classification (GTDB taxonomy): domain Bacteria; phylum Chloroflexota; class Dehalococcoidia; order E44-bin15; family E44-bin15; genus JAAXQM01. Next base: position 3,094 of record JAAXQM010000108.1, on the reverse strand, counting down.
TTTGAGACCGCTGAGAAAGAGGTGCAGGATACTTCTTGCCGGGGGTCTGGGGGTGTCCCCCAGATTTAGAAGTCCTCCAATCTTGGGGGATATAGGGCGTTGATTGAGGTTATTTCAGTACTCTCGTGTAAATCGGTAGCGGATTAATAATGGCGGAGTCTCAATTACTCAATGATATCGCTTAGCTGTGTCATGCACCTTTCACAAGAACAGCGGCCGGACTATTAGCCCGGCTTTTCTGTTTATTTCGAATTGTGTAGCCGTGCCCCGATAAAATTCCTTTGCCCCCTAAGGAACTCCTCGGCGTCCATCTCGCTTCTTCCCTCAAGCTGAAGCCGGAGCAAACTGAGTATCCCTTCCCCGCATTTCACTCCAACCTCCCCCCTGCCAAGAGATAGTACTATCCCTGTCTCGCCTAGCTCTCCAGGCAAGGGGATACCCTCCACTATCTTTAGCACCTTCCCCTGCCATGTAGTGTAGCACCCCGGCCAGGGGTAGAAGGCGCGCACCCGCCGCCATATATCGAGGGCGGGGAGCTGCCAATCGATCTCACCCTCCTTTTTAGAGAGAAGCTTAGAATAGGTGGCGTCCTCCTCCCTTTGCGTTTGTGGAGCAAGTGAGCGGGAAAACCAGGTGGGCAGTGTTTCTATTAAAAGATGGGCAGCGACCTGGGCAAGCTTTGTGGTAAGTGATCCCGTGGTATCCTCAGGAGCGATATCAACCCTCCGCTGGGTGAGGATCGGGCCGCTGTCAATGCGCTGGTTCACCACCATGATGGTGGCCCCGGTATACTCATCGCCGGAGAGGATGGCCGCCGGGATCGGGGTAGGACCGCGATACCTGGGGAGTAGAGAGGGGTGAAGGTTGATACAACCGAATGGTGGTATTGCGAGAACTTGGGGCGGTAGGATATGGCCAAAGGCCGCCACTACAATCACATCGGGATTAAGCCGGGCTAAAGATGCGATAGTACCAGCGTCAGCAAAGCTTTGCACCTGGCGCACCTCAAGTCCATGTTCTAGAGCCACCCGTTTTACGGCGGTTAGAGAAGCTATTCGCCCACGACCCACAGGCTTATCCGGCTGCGTGTAGACAGCAACCACGTCATATTCACTGGAGACAAGCTCCTTCAGGGCCGGTACGGCGAACGCGGGAGAGCCCATAAAAACAATGTTCATCATGCTAGCCATATTCTATCACGCGGCTCAATATCGGGCAAAAAGTCGCCTTGAAACTGGTGCAAAACTGGTGCACAAAACTATTGACCAGGGGCATGGTTTTTTGTTACTGTTTCTGACGCATCCCCCGGCAGTTCCTGTCGCAGTCGATTATTGAAAACTGCGAGGCTCAAGTTACCAAATAATATCAGGATGACCCCACCGAATCGGGGACATCACTGACCTTGTGATTACGTAAGTACCCGTGCTACTTTGGATTATCGAATAAGGAGTATGAATAATATGCTGGTTAAGGAATCTGCTGGTGAAATCTGGGAGGCCGTACTTGGCGAGCTTCAGCTACAAGTCAATAGAACAAATTTCGATACCTGGCTCAAAGACACCGTCGGCTTAAACTATGAGGGCGATAAATTCGTCGTTGGTGTACCGTCCCCTTTTGCCGTCGAGTGGCTTGAGAAGAGGCTGATCTCGCTAATCGAGAAGACCCTCATCGGAGTCTTAGGGGATGAGGTCAATGTCTGTTTTCAAATTCAAGAGCAAAGCAGCCGATCAAAGCCCAGGGGGAATGGCAAATCCTCCGCCAGCGTAAACAACCGGAAGACAGGGTCCAATACCTTCAATCCCAAGTACACCTTCGACTCGTTTATTGTAGGAACCTGCAATCGTCTAGCCCATGCAGCTGCTATGGGGGTCGCAGAAAAGCCGGGGCATGTGTATAACCCGCTGTTTATTTACGGCGGTGTCGGGCTGGGAAAGACCCACCTGCTGCACGCCATAGGACGCTGCGTTACCGACTCAAAACTTCGCGTACTATACGTGAGCACCGAGCAGTTTACTAATGAGTTCATCAAGGCGATCCGTGAGCGGAAGACCGAGGAGTTCCGCAGTAAGTATCGCAGCGTGGATGTCCTATTAATCGACGACATCCACTTTATCATCGGGAAAGAGCAGACACAGGAGGGCTTCTTTCATACCTTCAACGACCTTCACAATGGCAGCCGCCAGATAGTAATCACTAGCGACCGCCCCCCCAAATCCATGCCCCTGCTTGAGGACCGATTGCGTTCGCGTTTTGCATGGGGGCTGGTCACCGACGTACAGTCCCCTGAACTTGAAACTCGCCTCGCCATCCTTCAAGCGAAGGCTGAGGAAAACGATATATCAGTACCTCAAGACGTGCTGGAGTTCATTGCCCGCAAGGTACTTAAAAGCATTCGCGAGCTTGAAGGGTCGCTCAACCGCATCGTCGCCTTTTCTCGGCTTACCAAAGCGCCCCTCACCCTTGAACTGGCAGAGAAAGCGCTCGCCGAGTTCCACGATACGACGCCCCGCCGGACTCTATCCCCTCCGTTAATCATTACCAATGTTGCTAAATACTTTGACCTTGAACCAGAGTCGCTGATCGGTAGACGTAGGGATAAGCCGACTGCATTAGCACGCCATGTCGCCATCTATCTTATAAGGGAGGAGATCCAATGCTCTTTCAACGAGATTGGCAAAGAACTGGGTAATCGAGATCACTCCGCCGTCCTTCGCGGCTATGATAAGATAGCACTCGAGATAAATACCCGTCCTCAACTGCGTCACGATGTGATTGAGATCAGGGAGGGGCTCACCACGAGAAGTAAGGCCTGAAGGTATTGTAGCTTCAACAGAACATAATAATGGTGCACAAGTAGTTGATTTCAGTGCAAAACCTCCTCCTGTGGTGCATAAGTATCAGTTTTTTATGTTAATTTCCCCCTCTTGAGAATAGTGCTTAACTTTTTACACATAAACCCTTATTATTAACACATGCCCTGCACCGAGAATGCACCATGTTTGCCCTTCAGGTTATATCTACTTTCTAGACACTATCAATTCTCTGCACCACTGCTTATTGTCTGTCTCTTATACACATCTGACGCTGCCGACGA
>JAAXQM010000049.1 GCA_012974295.1 Dehalococcoidales bacterium | reverse complement strand
AAATACGCATCATGATTCCGGTAAACATAAGCCCAAAGGGATTTGGGAACGTTGTTTCAAATCAGGCATCCTGGATTTCCCCGGCAACCACACCCCAAGATAGGGCTGATCCCGCAAAGCTATTAAAAAAGGTAAGAGCGAATACCATTTATGCGGCCAAGAATAGAATGGCCTTCTTCCTAGTCAATTTCTTCTATTTTTGCTCTCTCTTTCCTCTGGCGGTTATGAAAGGAATGTGCAGATTCTTGATGGTTACCCGAACATATGTTGATACCATTCTCATTACCAATATAGGCGTGGTCTGGCCAAAAGTAGGCTCTGAAGAACCTGCTATAACCAGTATAGGTAGCTCCAAAATAGTAAATATTACTGGCTCAGCACCTGTGGTAACTCCAATGGGACTGAGCGTCTCCGTGAGTCTCTACAATAAAAGTCTAAACATCTCTCTTGCCTATAGATGTGCCCTTTTCTCGAAAGAAAAGGCTGAAATGTTTTTAGATCTATATATTGAAGAGATTAAAAACTACCCGGTCGGTCCGGAGGGATCATGACGGTATCACTGGTAAGATTCGACGGTTCCCTGGATTCACTTCGCGAGGCCGTTGAACTATGTGACGGATTTGAGAAACTAAATAGCAACGACAAAATACTGATAAAACCCAATAACTGCTTCCGGCACAAAATAATGCCTCCCTATGGAATGGTCACCACCTCAAAGATTATAGACGGAGTCATACAATTACTGCTTGAACATGGCTGCAAAGATATCTCTATCGGCGAAGGTGCCATCTCTGGCATTCTTAATGAACTTGAGCCATATACCAAACGAGGTTTTAAGGGTACAGGCATTGACAAGGTGGCTGAAAAATATGGAGTTAAACTGATAGACTTCAACCAGGGTCCTTTTCAGGAAGTAGATTTGGGAGGAATAAAAGCTCAAGTTGCCCCGGCAGCCTTAGAGACAGACTTCCTAATAAATATTCCGGTCCTCAAAACACACCTGCAAACTAAAGTCTCGCTAGGTTTCAAGAACCTGAAGGGATGTCTCAGCACAGCTTCGAGACATAAGTTTCATACCACGAACCGATTAGATAGTCTGATTAGTCTGTTAAGCGAATCTATTAAAAGCGACCTGGTCATAATTGACGGAATATACATGTTGGAAAAGGGTCCAGAAACTTATGCTGGCGTGGCCCACCGCAAGGATTTGTTCATAGCTAGCACCGATATATTCGAATGCGACACTATCGGGGCGACTATCCTGGGAGTAGACCCTTCACAGGTTGACTACCTGAGAGAATTTGCCGAAAGGCATAATCGATCTTTTGATATCAACGCAATTCCAATCAAAGGAGAGGATATAGAATCTCTCAAGGAGCAGCTTGAATGGAAAATTGAACCAGACAAAGTATTACTGAGCCAATCAAAAGTAACAGGGCTTTCAAGTCCTCATCCCGGACAGACCGTTTGTAGTGCATGCGGTCTCACGCTTGCTCTGGCAGTATCACTACTCGCCAAAGATAATCCTGAGATGGATTTTGGTGGTGCCGAGTTATTTTGTGGGCTCGAAGTGAGGCCAGAAAGGGATACGTGTAATGCCATTCTATACGGAAACTGTGCAATCAAACACAATAAGAGTTTACAGAATGCAATAAAAATAGAGGGATGCCCCCCCTCATTAACTACGACCCTTCTTGCCTTAATGAAAGCGCTCCTCAGTAAACCAAGGATGCTCAGAATGACCCTTGTGAGAGCCATGAAGTTAGTTGGGATTAGGATTGGGGTCTACGACGAGGCTTTCCCAGGATGGGAGCGATACCAATCTATAGAGTTTGATAAGGCCCATTTTACGTTGGTGGAATAAGGGATGATTCATTGGATAAGTATTATTGTCTCCTTTGCCTATGCTCCATGATATGCGATACACAAGATTACACTAGAGAAGAAGACATTTACACCATTGAGAAGGCTGTTAGAGACACTCTGGACATACAGCTAGGGGCTATTTATGGCCTATAGCTTCATTTGGGGAACATTAGCAGTGGCAGGCTCCGCGATATTGTGCGCTGCAGATGCGAGGATAATGATGTGGGGTTCCTCAGTCGCTATCCCCACCCTATCTTGATATCAACGTTGGGATATGGAACTTCATTTTGACATTTGACCAGTCCTCAGCAGACTCCGGGGGAATTATTTTGTCCGGAACATACTTATAGACTGCGGAGATGACAGCGGAAACCTTTCTCGAACTCGCTGCCGTGTCGGGGTCATACTCATCTATTGCTGTAATAAGAGAAGAGCGTACCTTTGGAGGAAGCTTTTCTATTCCGCTAATAACCC
>JAAXQM010000198.1 GCA_012974295.1 Dehalococcoidales bacterium | reverse complement strand
TTATAAGGAAGTGTTGCGCCGACCATATATGGTTACATAATTACGGCGCGAGTTGGCGCTAGTAAGTTAGGATGCCGTTGTTTTTATTTCAAAAGAGGAATAAATTTCTGTATTTAAAAAGTAAGAATCATGAATCTGCACTTTCTCCCGCAGGTGTGTTCGGTTGGGGAGTTGTACCAACTGCCTTCTTCCTTTCCTGTTCATTAATATACCTCCTGGTATATTCCATGCCATCTACAGGGCAGATCTCTTTACATCTGTAACACATATAGCATTCTTGCTTTAGATCTGTCCAACCTACCTCGTTTGTGGGACAGGCTTCTATACATTTCTTGCAGTTTATACAGTTTTCGTTGCGCCTTAGCTTGAATCTGCCCTTGATAACGGCCAGAGATAGCAATACCCCATATGGACAGGCAAGTCGGCAGAACGGTCTGTACAAGAATATTGATATGACGGCTATTGCCAGGAAGGCCCAGAAAAACACAGACGCAGTATCCAGGTGGAAGAAATCTTTAACACCAAGATATTTAAGTAGCCCTATCGAGAATGCTGCGGCAAGTATTACGAACGCGATGGAAAATAATAGACGGAAGGCTATGGTGATTGCCTTATTTGAGATCTTCAGCTTCTTCGACGGTAGAAGATAAATCAGTTCCTGCACTGTACCAATAGGGCATACGTGACCACAGAAACTTCTCCCGAAAGCGAAAGCTAAGACTATAAACACTACAAGAACCACTACCGCTAGAGGTAAAGGTGCCTCTATTTGCTTTACATTTCCCATGATGATGGTCTGTAATTGGAGTGGTAACATTGGTGCAAAAACCAGGAAACCAAATAGAGTGGACACGACTAAAAATATGTATCCCTTACGCCTGCTAAACTTGCCCTTACGAAAAAGTATTACGATAACTAAAGTTGCGATTATAGCGTAAGCCATGCCTACGACTTGCGGAATACTATCGATAACCAATTTGCTACCTCCTCTTCTGGTAACCCTTCATCTGCTTCAACTTTTCCCAACCCGAGCACTTTCTCACTGAGGTACACCAATCAATGTAGGAGAGTAATCTATTCCTGCAAATCCACTCCCCATATATTTCATCAAATCTCTATTTCCCCATTCCAGATTGAATTGCCTGTGCTAGCTCTTCAGCCCTTTTCGATCCAAATAACAGTTTCCCACCGTTTACAAACTCCAACTGTACCCCTTGATTACCACTAACGTTGTAAGCTTTCCCATGTCCACCGTATCTGATTCCCCAACCACCGTATTCTTTTAGCGCACTATAGCTTCGGACTTCACATTTCGATATACTATCATACGTTATTTTCTTGAATGACAAATGGAAAGGGCAATACCGATAGTAGAGCCCATCTGTCCGAGCTTCAACGGTGAGATTCAAAAAGTAGAATAATATAGGAAAACCAAGGCCGAAGGCAATCACTAAAATGATGAGGAGCCAATCAGTAGCAGGATTATTGCCGACAGGTTCACCGAGAGCCACTTGTTTAATTAAGAAATAGAGCATTAGGGCCGTTATAGATAGTAATATTACCCAAATCCAAGTCTGTCTGAACCTTTGAACTTCTCTGAATATAACTATTCCTTCCATGTAAGTATCTCACCTCTATAGAAATATATCATATTGGCAAAGGCCAATCTCCTTCCAAGTCGCTATTTCTAATCAGTAACCTAGATGCTCACTGATTTCTATATATAGACACACTATTCAACTACGCCGCAAAACATGAAATCTGTGGAACAGGCACAGGTCATGTAAATCAGTATTTATCGTCGCAATTGTAGAAACATCGCGCTATTAAAGCAAGGTGTCGGAATCGCATTTTGGGTCTTTTCCAGATATGAAACGCTGACTCATTGTATTCTAATCATGGTGTTTATGCCGAGGTCAGGGCCTACCCGATAATGGGTGACCCCTCTCTTATTGTCCAAACATTGACAGGTAAAGCCCTCTAGGAGTATGCTCACAATCACAAAACACACAGCTGATTTCTCATGTTTGAGCCTCAAGAGAGGGGACGGATATAGATTGAAGAAAAGCAAAATAGGCATTCTCACCGGTGGCGGAGACTGCGCTGGTCTTAATCCGGCGATAAAATGGTCAGTGAAAACGGCCCTGGATGAGCGGGTGCAGCGGGACACGGGAATCCAATATGAGATGTTGGGAATCAGGGATGGCTGGAAGGGTCTGATGCAAGCTGAGCCCAGGGAGACTGAGCAGTTCGTCATACCCCTGACTCAGGAAACCGTAAGGACCTGGGACAGGTACGGCGGCACTATGCTTGGCACCTCACGAACCAATCCCTATGATC
>JAAXQM010000032.1 GCA_012974295.1 Dehalococcoidales bacterium | reverse complement strand
AATGGGCGAACAGCCCAACCCTTGGGACCTTCTCCAGCCCCAGGATGTGACGAGCCGACATCGAGGTGCCAAACCCCCCCGTCGATATGAGCTCTTGGGCAAAATTAGCCTGTTATCCCCGGGGTAGCTTTTATCCGTTAAGCCACGGCCCTTCCACACGGCGCCGTGGGATCACTTTGCCCGACTTTCGTCCCTGCTCGACTTGTAGGTCTTACAGTCAAGCCCCCTTCTGCCAATACACTCTTCAGGTGATTTCCATCCACCTTGAGGGGACCTTTGGGCGCCTCCGTTACCTTTTAGGAGGCAACCGCCCCAGTCAAACTACCCACCAGGCACTTTCCCCCTGCTTGCTCAGGGGTTAGGACCGAGACCAAAGAAGGGTGGTATTTCACCATTGGCTCCACCGGAACTGACGCCCCAGTTTCCCAGCCTCCCACCTATCCTACACATCAGAAACCTCAACCCAATGCCAAGCTGTAGTAAAGCTCCACGGGGTCTTTTTGTCCAGTCGCGGGTAACCCGCATCTTCACGGGTATTGCAATTTCGCCGAGTCCCTCGTTGAGACAGCGCCCAAGTCGTTACACCTTTCGTGCGGGTCGGAACTTACCCGACAAGGGACTTCGCTACCTTAGGACCGTTATAGTTACGGCCGCCGTTCACTGGGGCTTCGGTTCAAAGCTTCGCAATAGTAAACCATCACTAACCTCTCCCCTTAACCTTCCAGCACTGGGCAGGTGTCAGCCCCTATACTTCCTCTTACGAGTTTGCAGAGACCTGTGTTTTTGTTAAACAGTCGCTTGGGCCATTTCACTGCGCCCCAATTATCTTGGGGACCCCTTCTCCCTAAGTTACGGGGTAATTTTGCCGAGTTCCTTAACGAGGGTTCTCTCGATCACCTTAGGATTCTTATCCTCACCTACCAGTGTCGGTTTGCGGTACGGGCGCTCACTTCAAGCAATGGGCTTTTCTAGACAGTTTAGGTTCAGTGGAGTCGCATCAGGTCTCCCCTCAACTTCCCCCGCTCCTTACCCCGATAAATCGGGGCTAAGATTGGAGACGCACCATGTCCAATGGGCACGCCCCACTTACCTTCCTGTGTCCCCCTCTTGCCTATAAGAAGTGGGCGGTGCTGGAATAATAACCAGCTGTCCATCGCCTACGCCTCTCGGCCTCGGCTTAGGCCCGACTAACCCTACGCGGATTGACCTTCCGTAGGAAACCTTAGGTTTTCGGTGGGCGTGGTTCTCACACGCCTTACGCTACTCATGCCGACATTCTCTCTTCCGTATACTCCAGCAAGCTTCACAACTCACCTTCACTGCAATACGGAACGCTCCCCTACCGTACCCCGATAAATCGGGATACCCATAGCTTCGGTGGTAGACTTAAGCCCCGGTGGATTGTCGGCGCGGCACCACTCGACCAGTGAGCAATTACGCACTCTTTAAATGATGGCTGCTTCTAAGCCAACATCCTGGCTGTCTGGGCAACGCCACTTCCTTGCCCACTTAGTCTACACTTAGGGACCTTAGCTGATGGTCTGGGCTGTTTCCCTTTCGACTGCGGAGCTTATCCCCCACAGCCTCACTCCCAGAGTCTAAAAGCAATGGCATTCGTGGTTTGGTTGAGATCGGTAAGCTTTTCGCCCCCTAGCTCATCCAGTGCCCTACCTCCAAAGCTTATCTCTGAGGCTGCACCTCAATGCATTTCGGGGAGAACCAGCTATCTCCGGGTTCGATTGGCATTTCACCTCTAACCACAGTTCATCCCCCAGTTTTGCAACACTGGTGGGTTCGAGCCTCCACTCAAGGTCTACCTGAGCTTCACTCTGACCATGGTTAGCTCACCCGGTTTCGGGTCTAATCGATGCAACTACCCCCGATAAATCGGGGAATACGCCCTATTCAGACTCGCTTTCGCTACGGCTCCGTCGCGTAAACGACTTAACCTCGCTACACCGATTAACTCGTCGGCTCATTCTTCGATAGGCACGCCATCAGTCCGATTGCTCAGACCTCTGACTGCTTGTAGGCACATGGTTTCAGGTTCTATTTCACTCCCCTTCCGGGGTTCTTTTCACCTTTCCCTCACGGTACTAGTTCACTATCGGTCGTCAAGGGTATTTAGCCTTGGGATGTGGTCACCCCAGCTTCCCACAAGATTCCTCGTGTCCCGTGGTACTCAAGAACATGACAGGAGCCTCCCCCTTTCGCTTACGGGACTATCACCCTCTACGGTTGGCCTTTCCAGGCACCTTCAACTTGGGATCGGTTTGTAACTCCTCGCCCCTACTCGGGTTGGGGCCGTCATGCCTTACAACCCCGTAGCTACATAGGCCCCGAGGCCACTAAGCAGTTACGGTTTGGGCTGTTCCCCGTTCGTTCGCCACTACTAAGGGAATAATCTCTTTTCCTCGGGGTACTTAGATGTTTCAGTTCCCCCGGTTCCCCCTTCCTAACCTATGTGTTCAGTTAGGAGTACCCCGATTTTATCGGGGTGGGTTGCCCCATTCGGGAATCCCCGGCTAAGCTTGCTAGACAGCCAACCGGAGCTTTTCGCAGTCTGGCCGCGCCCTTCATCGGCCCTTGACGCCAAGGCATCCACCATGCGCCCTTAATCACTTGACCTACACTAATAGGTGGACATAACCATATTCAGTTGTTAAGGTACTATACAGACGAAAAAACGGCTTGATGTAAGCCGTTTCTAAGTTTACATCAGCTTTGACTTTAAGTCAACTGTATTGTCTTATCTCGCTTCTGTATCACTAGGGTCATGCTACCACAGTGGATTATAGCCTGTCAATACTCTGAACGCGATCATACCCTCTGTTTGGTATTGATTGTGAGCTAATAACATTTCCTCTTCACCAAACAATAGAGAGATCTATCCCAAAACGGCATAATTGTTGAGACTGCTGAAATAGTCTCAACCAACCCCCTAATCCCCCAATCTTGGGGGATTTTATAAGCTGGGGGACACCCCCAGACCCCCAGCAGGAAGTATCCTGCACCTCTTATTCAGCGGTCTCTTGTTGTTTGTCAGAGGAGCAACATCAGCGCACAAAATATGAGGTCGCTGAGATAACCTCAATTAACCTCCAGCTTTTATTCACGTCACCTCCTGTCCCCCAACAGAGGGAACTCCCTCTACACTCCCTTTACCACGCAGTCATCCTAGGAGGTACTTATGAGAGAATCAAGCAGATCGGGGGACGCTTCGGCCCACCCCAGACCCCCAGACACGATATAATCGGGGCACCTCTATTTCAGCAGTCTTTATATATGGAGCAAAGTACTATGATGCCCCCCACCTTACTACAGAATAGGGAGATAGCGCTTCAGCTCGTAGTCAGTCACCTGGGTACGGTATAGGTCCCACTCGATCTTTTTATTCTTGATGAAGCTATTGAAGAGATGGTCGCCGAGGGCTTTTCTCACAAGCTCGCTGTCCTCGGTGAGAAGGATTGCTTCAGACAGGCTCCCCGGTAGCGTTTCGATCCCTCTCCGCTGCCGTTCATCCTCTGCCATCTCAAATACGTTCTCCTCAACGGGCGCGGGCAGCTCGTACCCTTTCTCAATCCCCTCCAGCCCGGCGGCCAGCATCACGGCGAAGACAAGGTAAGGGTTACATGCAGGGTCCGGGGAGCGGTACTCCAACCGGGTGGCATACTCTTTTCCTGGCTCATATTGCGGGATGCGGATCAGATCCGAGCGGTTTCTGCGAGCCCAGGAGATATAGCAGGGCGCCTCATAGCCCGGGATTAATCTCTTATAGGAATTCACCCACTGGTTGGTAATGGCGGTAATCTCCGGGGCATGTTTTAACAACCCCGCCATATAGCCTTTTCCTATTTTGGATAGGTGACAGTCATCATTTTTATCGAAGAAAGCGTTACGTTCGCCTTTGAATAGCGATTGGTGAACATGCATTCCATTGCCATTTATGCCAGAGACAGGCTTTGGCATAAAGGTGGCATATACTCCAAACTTCTGGGCTACCTGCTTTACTACCAGGCGATAGGTCATCACACCATCGGCCATTTTCAGGGCCTCGGTATATCTCAGGTCGATCTCGTGCTGGCTCGGGGCAACCTCGTGATGAGCAAACTCCACCTTGAGGCCCATCTCTTCAATGGCGAGGATCGTCTCGCGGCGCATGTCGGTAGACACGTCCGCCGGGGTCAAGTCGAAATATCCCCCCTGATCCAAGGGCTCGGGGCTCACGGCATCCTTGAAGTAGAAAAACTCCAGCTCTGGCCCCACGTAGAAAGTGTAACCAAGGTCAGCGGCCCTTTTAAGGTTCATCTTCAGTATATACCTGGGGTCGCCTTCGAATGGTTCGCCACCAGGCTTCAGGATGTCACAGAACATCCTGGCAACCGTATGCTCCGCTGGTCTCCAGGGAAGCATACAAAAGGTGTCGGGATCGGGCATAGCCACCATATCGCTTTCGTCGATGCGGGCAAACCCCTCAATCGAGGAGCCGTCGAATCCTATCCCCCGGTCGAGGACCCTTTCCAATTCCTCCACGGTGATCGCCACGCTCTTTAAAAAGCCCAGGATATCTGTGAACCAGAGCCTGATGAATTTCACACCCTGCTCTTTTGCCGTCTTGAGAACATTCTCTTTGGATGCTTCAGCCTTGGTTGCCATATCAAATCTTCCTTCCCCGCCGATAGATTATATCTGTACTTTATGCATTGTCAATATTAACCTTAAATACCCGATCCACTCCGCCAAGATCCTTAGTCAACTCTATTCTCGCTCCAGGATAGAGGCCCTTTGTCCATGAGACCAGTTCAGTCCCCTGAGCCGGCCCTATCTCCAAAAGAACGATGCCACCGAGGCGGAGTTTTTCCGGCACATTTATAAGAAGCTGGCGAATTTTATCAAGCCCATCGCGGCCCCCGGCCAGGGCCACTGCAGGCTCGTACATTTTTATCTCAGGGCTCAGCCCCCCCCATTCTTCATCCTTTACATAGGGCAGGTTGGCGATAATGATATCTACCGGCTGAGGAACTGGATCCAGGAGGTCGCCTTCCAGGAGATGGACCCGAACATTATACCGCTCACAATTGATCGCCGCTATCTCCAGTGCGCGAGGGGAGATGTCGGTGGCATAGACTGTGGCCTGCGGTAGAAGCAATGCAAGGGATATTGCGATGGCCCCGCTGCCGGTACCGATCTCGGCGATAACCGGGTTTCTCTCATACTGTTGGGGTGTCGCAGGATTCCCATCAGTCGACTCTCGAGGGATGCTGGTTCCGTTACCTGCACTAGAGTATTCCACAAACCCGGGGAAATGACGCTTAACAAAATCGATTGCCTCCTCCACCAGCAACTCACTCTCTTGCCTGGGGATGAGTACACCGGAAGCCACAAGGAAGTCATGTCCAAAAAACTCGCGGTGACCAGTTATGTAAGCCAGAGGCTCACGGGTTAAGCGACGATTTATCAGGTGATAGAAGGCCTGCTCCTCACCGGGCAAGAGGTCATCCTCAAGCTGTACATAAAGATGGGTGCGGTCAACACTCAGAACATGCATCAATAGCAACTCTGCCTCCAGCGAGGCGTCCTCGATAGCATGAGCAGCAAGGGTTTTTGCGGCCTGGTAGCGGGCCTCCTTTACTGTCACGCTTCCCCCAGCCACTTTGCCCGATCATGCGACGTTAGGGCGTCGATAAGGGAATCAAGCTCCCCGCCCAGAATGCCCTCCAAATTATGGAGGGTGAGTCCGATGCGGTGGTCGGATACTCTTCCCTGGGGGAAGTTGTAGGTGCGAATCTTCTCGGAGCGATCCCCAGTACCCACCTGAGAGCGGCGCTCTTTCGCTATCTCCTCGGAATGTTTTCTCTCTTCCTGATCAAGAATGCGAGCCCGGAGCACTGCCATAGCCTTCGTCTTGTTTCTCCCCTGGGACCGCTCGTCCTGACAGCAGGCCGTAATCCCTGTAGGCAGATGCACTATACGCACCGCAGTGGCTACCTTATTCACATGCTGGCCACCATGACCACCAGCACAGAAGATGTCAATCCTGATGTCTTCGGGGTTGATATCGACCTCTACGTCCTCGGCCTCGGGGAGAACGGCGACAGTAGCGGTGGAGGTATGAATGCGGCCACTGGATTCAGTGACAGGCACTCGTTGTACGCGGTGCACTCCGCGCTCGTACTTCAGCCTGCTATAGACACCCTTTCCCTTGACCTCAAAAATGATCTCCCTAAAACCACCTATGCCGCTCTCGTTACTATCGATCACATCCACATGCCAGCCCTGGTTCTCAGCGTAGCGAGCATACATTCTAAGGAGGTCGGCAGCAAAGAGGGCAGCCTCGTCCCCACCAGTGCCAGCGCGAATCTCTACAATAACATCCTTCTCGTCATAGGCATCTCGCTGTATAAGGCCTTCTTCGAGCTTACGGGTCAGGCTCTCAAGCCTTACTTCGAGGCTTGCCAGTTCGTCCGTTACCAGCTCGACCATCTCATCGTCCAAGCCTTTATCCAACATGGCACGCGTCTCCTCCAGAGCATGAGATGTCTTCTTGTAATCCCGGTATTTGGCCACCTGATCACTAATACCTGCCTGTTCCTTGGCCAGGCTTTGGAGACGCTCGAAGTCAGCAGCAATATCAGGCTGCGCCATGAACTCGTTTAGCTCTTCATAGCGTCTCTCGACCGATTCCAGTTTCTCCAGCATTCTTTGCCTTTTCAGTATAAAAAGACCCCACCTTTGGGGCCATCACTATTATATCACAAGCCGGTTACTTCTTAAACTTGCGTCAGCAGGTTGACCACCTCATCTATAGGAACCTCCCACTGATCCCCCTCCACCAAGTCCCTATACATCACCGTGCCGTTCCTAACCTCGTCTTCGCCAAATATAAAGGCAAATTCCGCCCCTAAGGCGTTCGCCTGACGCATCTGAGACTTTAAACTCTTGTTGCCAAAGCTCCAGTGAACTAGCATGCCAGCACGACGCAGCTCCGCTGTGAGCTTAACCGCCTCTGCCTTCCCCTCATGCCCCAGATAGGCCACGTATATCCCCTGGGCATCAGATACCGGCGGTTTGATGCCCTGCTCCTTCAGATTGAGAACGATCCGCTCTATGCCCGTAGCAAAGCCGATGGCCGGGGTGGGCTTGCCGCCAAGTTCCCCGATAAGGTCATCGTAGCGGCCACCACCACCCAGGGCGCTCTGCGCACCCCCCTCATCTTTGGGCTGCACCTCGAAGACCGTCCTGGTATAATAATCCAGCCCACGTACCAGACGATGGTCCTTTTTATAAGGCACCCTCAATAAACGGAGATAACTCGATACACTTTTAAAATGTTCTTTACATTCGGGGCACAGGTGCTGTACGCTTTTCGGTGCACCAGCAGCTGTATCCTGACATAACGGTTTCTTGCAGTCCAGCAGACGCAGCGTATTCTTACGAAATCTTGCTTTGCACTCCGGGCACATTTGATCGATATGCTCAGAGTAATACTCCGTAAGCTTCTCCAGATAAGGGGGTCGACACAACCGGCACCCGATACTGTTAACCTTCATAGAAATCTTGCGTAGGCCGAGGGATTTGAAAAATCGCCAAGCCATCTCGATGACCTCAGCATCCAGAGCAGGGTCACCCTCACCCAGCGCTTCAAAGCCAAACTGCTGATGCTGGCGGTATCTCCCCTTCTGGGGTCTTTCATATCTGAAAATGGCGGCAAAGTAGTAGAGCTTTACCGGCTGGGGCAGGTTATGCATACCATGCTCCAGATAGGCGCGACATATGGGAGCGGTGCCCTCAGGGCGCAGTGTCATCCCCTGACCACTGCGATCCTCAAAGGAGTAGGTCTCCTTCTCTACTATGTCTGTACCAGGGCCGATAGTACGAACAAAAAGTCGGGAATCTTCAAAGAGGGGTGTATCAATGCGCTTATAGCCATAACACTGGCAAATATCAGCAGCCCGCTCCTCGATATATCTGAAGTAGCCCTGTTCAGCAGGCAGGATATCCGTTGTGCCTCTCGGTGCCTTATACAAATAAGCCCCTTTCATTGAGTAGAATACACTAGGGGATATGGCTTGTAAAGCTCACTATACCATTACAGAAGTAACCGGCTCCATTACATTTTGTTTTTAAGAAGCCTACCTTATGGTTACATCACCATTGGAGCTTTCGATGTACAGGTCCGCCTCTCCATCTCCAATTGTACCTACAAGGTGATCGTCGCTCGTCGTAGTAGCTGTAATAGGCAGTTCGCTCGTGACATCGCCATTGCTGGTAGAGGCATCCAGCTTAATGCTGGGTGTCCCCAGCAGTTCAACATCCACATTGCCGTTGCTGGTAATTAAACGATTATCTCCCCCGGGAATCATATCGCCGCTGTACGAGATGCCGCCGTTACTCGTCTCAGCATCTCCTTCGCCGGTTACTTCCTGAAGGTCCAGCCCACCGTTAC
>JAAXQM010000141.1 GCA_012974295.1 Dehalococcoidales bacterium | reverse complement strand
AATTCTGGTGTCGAGAAGGAGTTAGATGGCATATATTACTTTTATTACACCGTATAAGCCTATTATATGTGGAATTGCAGACTACGCAGAATTTATCACCAGGGAATGCTTGCCTAGTTCATGGTCTGTACTGTCTTTTAATCTTGCTCGGTATGGAGTATCGCTTAGCAACATTGAAGTCTCGCCAAATGCTCCTGTTTGTTACTGCATACCCAGCCGTGATGATTTCTCTGCCAGTTCTATCTTGAAGGGAATAGGACACTATGAGGATGAAGTTCTCTGGTTTCAACACGAGTTCGGTATCTGGCCAGACGATGTTCGATTCGTCAATATGCTTCGAGGTCTAGATGGAACCAAAGTAGTCAGCCCGCATTCATTACATTTCCAGAGTGATGAGACGATATATGGATTGCGATTGCGAGAGTACTCATTTTTAAAATTGCTCCTGCCGTGCACAGACGCAATCACAGTATTTAGTGATGGAGTCTATCACGCAGTCACTAAGGCCTTTCCTGAGTATAGCGAGAAGATACATGTGTTAAGGCATGGTACTCATCTCTATCCTGATATAGCTAAAATGAGCCAACTAGAAGCCAAGAAGAGAATTCACGAATTCTTGATAGGAGAATCTGGATTGGATCAAGCGAGTAAAGAGAAGTTGGTGCGGGAACGCATCTTTATTGATCCAGAGGCGACAATAATGGGTGGATCTGGATTCATTACACACAGCAAGGGAATAGAACCGCTTTTCCGTGCTCGTGATATGCTGAACGAAATGCTACCTGATAAAAAGATTGTAGCAGTCTATATTGGTTTCTTGCGGCAAACTGATAATAAGGGCGACAGTAGATATGTAGCAAAAATAAGGTCGAAGTATAACGACGCGGGGCACTTCTTTTCAGAGACTTATCTACCAGGGGATCTACTTCCTATAATGCTGAGAGCCTTGGATGTGCATCTCTACTGGCCGAGCGATTGCACTCAGAGCGGAATAATAGCCCATGCGTTGGGTGCTGGAGCTACCATTGCTTGCAGGGATATGGAAGGTGTTGGCGAAACAGTGAAAAAGGCAGGCGGGTTAACGCTACCGGACTTTGACCGACTTATTCATGAAATTAAATGGCTAGTATTGAACCCAGATCTTAGGAATGAAATGTCAGAGAGAGCGGTCAGATTTGCTAAGGAGTTCTCATGGGAAAATCAGGCTTCAAAGCACTTTGAACTGGCAGAGCAACTCTACCGCTCAAGGTTTCAATATCTGGCTCCAACGTTGCCTATTTTCACCAATAGTCATGCTATCGGGAAAGAGCACTCTATCGTTTAGCAATAGGGTCTCGCTCTAGAGTATTGGATGATGCTTTCTTTCAGGTGCTTATAGGTTTCAATGACTAACTCACGGGGGGAGCATGTGGATTGGCTAAGCGACCCAATTCTCATCCGTGACCTAAAGGGATCTCGTCCAGCATCACCTCTTTCCATAGATGGTATCCTTGATGCAACTTCATACTCATGTCCCATTGCTTCCGTCATGCTATTAGAGGCCTCCTTTGGATGCGATAGGTACTATAGATGGTGGCATAGAGTTCAAGAACTCGGCTTTCCTCTTTCATAGGTATGACACCCTCGAAATCATATTCTTCGCTATTCCCCTCAAATTTACTTCGTGGTTGATTCTTCTTAAGGGAGGATAACGCCTCGTTCTAAGAGGCCAGAAGGTTTATACTAAGAAAATAACGGCAGATGCCGATCTGAAGGAGTGACTTAGATGAAGGTGCTTTTTATTCACTTTCGCTCTGCACCGGCTGGACAAATGAAGAAAAATCGAGCTCACGTGGATCCGCTGGATTCCGCAGGTACAGACGGCGTCTCTTTAGAGATGACGAAACGTCGAGATCTACTGGAAGCCATGGGTCATATTGTGGCGGTTTGTTCAGCATGCGAATGGGCAGATTTTCATATACCCGACTTAGAGTTCGATAGTGAAGAAACGATGAGGATGGTAAGGAATTCCTTCGACCAGGGAATAGCAGACGTTGCCAGCGAAGCCGAACTTAGGAATGCTTTTGATAACTCTCGTCTGGAGTTGAAACGGCAGTTGGCTGCGGTAATTGAGGATTTCACGCCTGATATGCTTTTTGTTCATAATATATTTTGCCTTCCCATTCATCCAGTTGCTACAGTAAGCCTAGCCGAACTGCTAAAAGAACAGAAGCTGCCCTGTGCAGCAATTCATCACGATATACTGAGCGAAGGAGCATACAAATTCACTCCGACAAACAATTTCGCCAGGTCGCTACTTGAGGAATACTACCCACCAGTAATGCCAAAACTGAGACACTGGACGATCAACACGCGTAATAAGATTGCCCTCGCAGAGAAAGGTGTCAAGGCGGAAGTTATCCACGATACGATAGACTTTGAATACAGGCTTAAACCCACGGAGCGTGCCAGAATTCGAGGGCGTCTTCGGGCGAAGTATGGCATTGAAATAAATGACGTGGTTCTATTCGTAGGTGCACGCATTGTACCCAACAAGCAGACAGAATTAGCGGGCCACCTAACTGCCGTGCTGCAGAGTGTACAACAGGAGATGATCGGGAAAAGACTTTACCACGGCGAGGTGTTCTCAAATAAAAGTCGGGTGGTGCTTGTCCTTGCTGGTCGACCGGAGCGCGCTTTCCTTGATTATCAAAGGAAGCTCTTTGAGCTTTTCGATAGACTAAATATTGTCTGGGTGTACGTAGGGGACAACGTTCGTCCATATAGATCCGAAGACGAAGGTCTCTATTCGCTATATCCCGATTGGTATGCCATCGCTGACTTCGTCTTGTACACCACAGGGTGGGAAGGGTTTGGCAACCAGCTCCTAGAGGCATTTGCCGCCGAACTGCCCGTAGTAGTGTTTGAATACCCCGTGTTCAAGGAGGATATTGCTCCGAAGGGCGTTGAGGTGGTCTCTCTTGGAGACACGCTCCTGTCGGAGTCAGACTCAATGGGCCTTGTTCAAATTTCTCCTGAAGCGCTAAATCGAGCTGCCCACCGGATAATGGCACTTCTCACTAACCCCGAGGAATGGAGTCGTGTGACGAGTAATAATATTAAAGTATGTAAGAAGTACTTCAGCTACGATGTTCTTCGAGCCCACTTAGATGACGCGATAGAGTGGGCTCGCTCAATTGGCTCTTAGAGCACGAAGATATTTTCATCTCCATTAGCTTAGGTTTCAAATATCCTTTTACCAAACAATCTATTGTATTATCTACACAGCATGTGCTAATTTAGTTAAATATAGTTATAAGTAAGGTTTTGGAACTCACTTCTAGGACGGAGAGCAGGATACGAAGACATGATTAAAATTAACTCTGATTCTGAAAAAGCTTACGCATCATCAGTAAGCGAACCCCTCGCAAAGGCAAGCCGAATAGGTGAAGTTGATATAGTAGTTGGCATCACTTTTCAAAATGAAGCGAATACAATTAAGCACGTTTGCGAAACTATCGCAAGTGGGCTTATCCAGTTCTTTCCTGACAAGAAGTGTGTCATCGTTTGCGTTGGTGGCAAGGAGGGCGAGAAAGCCCTACAGGCGGTTCGGCAAGTCCGTCTGAAGCGAAACATACGGAGCATTGGCTTCCTCATGAAGGATGAACTCGTGAGTGGCAAGGTATGGACAGTTAGGGCAATAATGGAGGTAGCAAGCAGGCTCCATGCCGACCTCGCCTTATTTGAACCAGACCTTAAGAGCAGAGCTATTAATAACGAGATTGAAGGTCTGGCTCCGGAGTGGATGAGGCGTCTCCTTTTTCCGATAAGCAAAGAGGGTATGGACCTTGTTATTCCGAGGTTCAACAGTCATTATCTCGATTCGCCGGGCTCAAATCATTTAGTTCGTCCTTTACTCGCTTCCATTTTCAATCTCAAAGTATCGGGCTTACCAGGTTCAATACTGGGGATTTCAAGCAGGGTAGTGAAAGGCTATCTCGACGAATCCGATATATGGAGCAATCAGGTCGGTAATCACGGTCTAGACATCCGGCTTATCACAAGAGCTGTCACCGGCGCAGTGAATATATGCGAAACAAGCCTAGGAGTGAAGATCAATGGAGGCTGCCCAGACGGTGAAACGGTGTGGATGCAGCGGATCAGGGCAGTCTTCGAAGAGACATTGTCTAACAAAGGCTGGTGGCAGCAGCAAGGGGACATAGTACATCCTATAGCCATATTCGGGGACAGAAAGAACCACTGGCCAGAAGAGATAACAACAGACCCTATCAAGCTGATTGAGCGATATAAGGAAGGTTCCAACGAGTTTGAAGGGTTGTACAAAGAGTTCTTGTCTCGAAAGGCTTTAAGAGAGCTGCGGAAGCTACGAGGAAGTGATCCGACCGACTTCAAGTTCTCATCAGGTCTATGGGCGGAGATAGCTTATGATTTCCTGCTTGTTTACTGTCTCGAGCAGGAGTACACCAAGGACAACATCCTTAATGCTTTTATCCCAATCTGCTATGCCAAGGAAGCTAGTTTTGCACAAGAGATTCAAGGGTTCAAGGAACAGATTAGTACGTCGTATCTAGATGATGCAGCGCACCTCATAGCTTCTGTAGCAGAAGGGGTGATTGAGCAGAATACTGAGGAATTCATCAAGCGGAAACCCGACTTCCTAGTGAGGTGGAGCGAGAAGGAAAAGGCGATTCAGCCACTTCTGCCTAGGGTGACGTACCGAGAGTTCATACCTGGATTTCCCATTGTAGCACCCAAGGAACTTATTGGGCCTACCGGTGATATCGTAAGCACCGACAACACATACAAAGGTATTCTTCAGAGGTACCGAAAGGAATTCGAGGACTTTCTTCGTGATGGGCTCAAGTTACTGCGAGAGGCGACTCCCGACGAGATAGTCCAGAGCCTTAAAGAGCTGATAATCAAGGTGGAAAAGGACACGGGCGAACTTCTTTTAACCGGTGATCTCTCAACGGTGCAGGGAACCATGAGTGTTGCCAAAGGCATATTCCAGAACTTGCCTCACTCTGCAACCTTCGCTCTGAAGCCCGAGGTGGCCTACCGGCTCCTGGAAAGCAATCCTCCCAAGAACTTGTTTATCAGATTCGGGGCAACTAGTCTGGCTGACCTCAGTGGGAAATATGGACCAAATGATATTCTGGCTCTAGCAAGTCTCTCAGAGGAGGAGGCACACACGGCAAGAGTATGGGATTGGATAGCGGGAAACGCCCGCCCGGAGCATTTCACTCATTTGAGCATAGAGCCACTAGTGGAAAGCTATGATGATTTCCCCATACTTACCCAACTTAGAGAGCCATCGCATCTGGTCAAGCTCGCGGGAAGGATCGTTATCAGCAACCTGCCTGTAGGAGCTGGCGGAGAATTCCCCAAGCTACGCTATTCACTCACAATAGCCAAGAATATCGTTGAGGCTGAGGGTATTGGTGAAATCTGGGAACAGTTCGCGAGAGAGAGAATAGAATTCGGGACCAGGGTAATAAACTCACTGAAAGGCCACTGGGGTAAGGATCCTTTATCAGCGCATAATATATTTGAAAACAAGCTACAGAGAAAAGTAATAGATCATTTCAGGAAGATGATCGACGATCTGGATAAGGCAGGAGATCCCTCTCTGTTGCATTTGACGACAAACTTAGGCTACCTCGCGGATTGCTACCACCTTGCCTTGTCTCTTCCGGACGGGACATTCCTTCCTTGCTCTGCTTGGACTTGGTCTAGCTACAGCTTTAAAGGCGGCAAAGGCCTACCCACTCCACTGTCACTATATGTAGAGAGAGACTGGGCGTCAAGGGAGTTTCTGGTGGAAATGTTCAAAGCTGTAGGTGGCAGCGAGGAATATATGGACGGGAAGATCACAGAGCTTATAGGCCACGGGAAGGAATCTGAAAATCTGGCACGGTTGCTCGTGCTTGGATGGGAAACGGTGGAGCAGGTTATGCCGGAGCAATTGCCACGTCCGGCGGAGCCTGAAGCAGGCAAGCTGATCAGGTTCATGGAGAATCCCATACTCCAGGGGATAGCGGAACATCCCTGGGAGTCTAAGTACGTGTTCAATCCAGGTACCATGAGGTTGAATGGTAAGATCTACATCCTGTATCGCGCATGCGGAGAGGATGAGGTCTCCCGAATAGGGCTGGCCGTAAGCTCAGATGGTTTTCATATCGATGAGAGGTTGGAGGAACCGATATTTAAACCGATGGACAAGTGGGAGAAGAGGGGTTGCGAGGATCCTAGACCTATCGTGATAAAGCAACGCATTTATATGTTATATACAGCCTATGATAGTGTTACTGCACAGATAGCGCTAGCTTCTATCGCCCTTAATGACTTCCTAGGCCGTCGGTGGAGCCAGTGGAAAAGACATGGCCTTGTTTTTCCAGGCTTTGATAATAAAGATGCCACTTTATTCCCAGAGATGTTCGACGGACGATATATCATGTACCATAGGATTGATCCAAGTATTTGGATTTCATCCTCTGAGCGACTGGGCTCTCCCTGGCCCAGGGAAGACCATCGAATACTGCTTGGCCCAGGAGCAGGAATGGCTTGGGATGGGTTGAAAATTGGCGGCGGGAGTCAGCCTATCAAGACTAAATATGGCTGGCTGCTCATCTATCACGGTGTTGACCAATCTTTTATCTATAGACTGGGTGTTCTGCTGGTGGCACTTGATGATCCAGGACAACTGGTTTATCGGTCTCCCAATCCCATCTTGGAGCCAGAGGAAGCTTACGAGGTAGGCGAGGAGGGATGCTACGTATCTAATGTGGTATTCACGTGTGGCGCTGTTCCAAGTGTAGATAAGGAGGTCCTCGAGGATAACGATGAGATTCTGGTATATTATGGTGCGGCAGACACAGCAGTAGGTGTCGCGACAGCGAAAGTATCCGAACTTATTCCTGAGGAAATCAGACGGGGCAGAAACCGCATTGGTTACAAGGAGTAACCATTTCCAAGAGGTAACCATCGAACGCTGTATATCGATGCTGGGGATGGACTACTGGCTGCGTGGGACGCAAGAGGTGCTGGAGAGTGTGCAAGGGTGATTTAAGCTCTAATACAAATCATGAATAGTTTAAGGGGCTACCTTTCGCTGGGTGGCCCTTCTCTTATTGCCCCAAATATTGAAAGCCTATCCCCACCAACCCTGCAGCGTAGCCTTCCCTTGCCCGATGGGGCTTTGCCCCGGGGCTTGCGGCTGCGGCAGCGCTTCCTTTATAGCTTCAGTTAAGGATATTGACGCCATAACTTCTGATTATGGTGCGGATGTATTTGGTCTCTACTTGTGAGAAACTATTGACATCATCCTTCTAAGCATCTACGATGTGCACACCAATGAACATAGCACAATGTACCAAGTTTGGTATTGAACATAAAGATGAGGGATATCTATGATGAAGTTCAGATGTACCGTTTGCAATTACATATATGATGAAGCGAAAGAGGGTAGGGAGTTCTCAATACTAGCAGATGATTGGACTTGCCCAGTATGTAATGCTCTCAAAATTGCCTTTGTACCACTAGCAGAAGATCGCGAGAAAATACCTTCTAAACAGAAGACTGTATCTGATGTGTTAGTTGAACAAATGGCAGAGTGGGGAATAAATTACGTCTTCGGCATACCTGGAACATCCTCATTAGGATTAGTGGAAGCTATCAGAAAAAATACGAGAATAAAATACTACCAGGTACGACACGAGCAAACAGCTGCTTTTATGGCATCCGCTTATGGAAAGCTCACTGGAAATATAGCTGCCTGTCTGACTGTAGCAGGGCCTGGTGCGGTTAACCTAGCTACTGGTCTGTATGATGCCAAGTTAGATCATGCTCCGGTATTGGCTATAACCGGATTAGTAAAGAGGCAGTTGATTGGTCCCGGATCATTTCAGGAAATAGATCAACATTCCTTTTTTGAACCTATCTGTGTATTCAATAAAATCCTTATGTCGGAAGATCAGACAACAAGATTGATTACGCTAGCAATCAAGCATGCTTTGGTTGATAGAGGCGTTTCACACATTAGCGTACCCAATGATTTGCAGAAACTTCCACATGAAGCGGACGTGTTGCCTATGCAAGGGAGAATCCCCAACAGAAATATCTTACAGTGCGATCATCTTATTAAGGACGCGGCTTCTGTGATCAATAATGCGAAAAGGCCCGTAATAATTTCAGGATTTGGTGCTATAGGCCAGGGTATCAAACTATTGCAGCTTGCTGAAAAAATTTCCTCCCCTATTGCGACTACATTTCGAGGGAAGGGCGTCATTGATGAAGATAATGAACTGTATGTAGGAAGCCATGGGACAATTGGATCGACTGCTGCTGCTAAGCTAGTGCGAGAGAGCGACTTATTGATAGTGATTGGATCATCATTCTCCGATATGACCCAAATACCACAAAAGAGAATAATACAGATAGATATAGATCCAATGATGATAGCTAAGAATTACCCTGTAGAGGTTGGATTATGGGGCAACAGTGCTGAACTCATACCTAAACTCACTGAAGCTGAGAAGCGGATGCATCTAGAACCCCTATAAGACCGCAATACATAATCAAAGTACTGAACGATAGAATAAGCAGTGACGCTGTGATTTCCTTAGACGTAGGAGAGAACAGCTGGTGGTTTGGCAGGAATTTCTGGATGAAACAAACTCAGAAAATGGTCATGTCAGGTTATTTAGCTTCAATGGGTGCTGGGTTGCCCGGAGCTATGGCTGCACAGGTTGCATATCCAGATAAACAGGTTGTATGTATTACAGGTGATGGAGGGTTCTCAATGGTAATGGGTGACTTCCTTACTGCTGTGAAATATGAATTGCCCGTTAAGATTATACTCTTTAACAACAAGCAACTCGGTATGATTATGCAGGAACAGAAGGTTGAGAATTATCATAATTGGCAGACAGACCTGTACAACTGCGATTTTGCGGAATTTGCACGCAACTGTGGCGGAATCGGAATTAAGGTGACGGATCCTAAGGAGCTCGATCGTTCTATTGAAAACGCACTATCGTCGGACAAGCCAGTTATTGTAGACATAGATACCGATCCGAGAAGATTCATTAGTAGCTGATTTTGTTTAAGCGACCATACATTCAATTTGGCGGCTTCGCTCCTGCTCGCCTTCAGCACCACATTCCCCTCCCCTCCGTTTCCGCCCCGCCTGCTGTCCGTCAGTCGGCCCGTTATCGTCGGTTTACTCTGAGGGCTGCGCTCGGGCGCGTTTGCCGTAGGCAGGTGGGATTATGATTTGTGATTGCTTTGTTCAGAGTAGTTAATGATCCGCTAGCTGGTCGCTATCGCCTTCGGCTGTGGGTGAAGGTCGGAGGGAGCAATAGACGTTATTCTCATCGCAGTGCTCGGTTTCCATCTGGAGAGTCACGTGGTGGATACCAAATTGCTGCCTTAGTAAATCGGTAACCCTGTTGCGAATACTGGTCATCTCTAGGGAGGAGATGTCATCGATCATGATGTGGGAGCTCATAGCGTGTAGCTCCGGCGTGATGCTCCAAACATGCACATCGTGAACATTCTTAACCCCCGGCAGCTCGTTTATGGTAGCAATCATCTCATCCGTGTTCACATGTTGAGGGGCGGCCTCTAGAAGAACTCTTATACCGTCCTTCAAAATACGCCAGGCGGCAAACACAATGATTATGCCAATAACAATACTGATAATCGGGTCTGCCAGGTACCACCCCGTGGCGAGAATGATGACTGCAGCTAGGATCACCCCTATCGATGCTATAGCGTCCCCGAGCGAATGCCAATAGGCGCTACGCACGTTAATGTTTCGCCGTTGATCGCTCTGGAGCCACCATACTACGAATAAATTGGCAATAAGACCAACCACTGCGATCGACAGCATGATCGGACTATTTACCTCTGGGGGATCCTGTATCCGGCGATAAGCCTCGTACCATATGACTCCCGCTATTATAAAGATGGTGACCGCATTCACAATGGCGACCACAACTCCAATCCTATGATAACCAAATGTCATTCTACTGCTAGATGGCCGCTGTGCTTGTGTAACTCCATACCAACTGAACGCGAGAGCTCCGAAGTCTGCAAACACATGTCCTGCATCACTGATTAGCGCTAGGCTATTTGAAAGATACCCGCCAACGAGCTCGGCAATAAGAATACACACAGCGAGCAAGGCTCCTATCTTGAGCTTGCTCGCAACGTTTCGGCCGCTACCGTGTGAATGCATCACTTATATTCCACTCGAATTAACTCGGATCTCCACATTCCAATGCTACAACAGGACCACAATCCAAGCAAGGGTCTGAATTAATTCAGTACAATAGTAGTTCTGGTCTACTATACAATTAACTTTATGGCACTTAAAACACTCCAACGTGTACCCATTAACTTCTGATTAGCGTGTCACCGTCTATATTTCTTCATTGAATTACTATTGACAACAGTCTCTCTGTCATCTAGGATGTCACTACTATAATCAAGGAGAATGCACCCATGAAAGTTAAAGTAGTATTTTACAGTATGTACGGCCATACATATCGCATGGCCGAAGCCGTTGCAGAGGGAGCGCGGGAAGTACACCGTGCTGAGGTACAGATGCTGCAGGTGCCAGAACTGGTACCTGATGACATTCTGGAACGCTCAGGAGCTAAACAGGCACGGTCTGTATTTGGACACATTCCCATTGCCAAGCCAGAAGACCTGGCTGACGCTGATGCTGTGATCTTCGGAACGCCAACTCGGTTTGGAAACATGTGTGCCCAGATGCGCAACTTCTTAGATCAAACGGGCCTCTTATGGGCTCAGAACGCCCTCGTCGGTAAGGTGGGGAGCGTCTTCACATCCACCGGTCTACAGCACGGAGGTCAGGAAACCACCATCACGAGTTTTCATATCACTCTGTTACATCACGGGATGATAATTGTCGGGGTTCCCTATTCGGAAAAGAGACAGATGGCGATGGATGAAATCACGGGAGGAAGCCCCTATGGTGCGTCTACCATAGCGGGTCCCGATGGCAGCCGGATGCCCAGCGAAAACGAGCTTGAAATTGCTCGTTTCCAAGGACGCCATGTGGCTACTATTGCTTCCAGGCTAGCCTGATCATTAACTATGACGCTTTGACGCTTTCAACCCGGTGAAAGTGATGCCACAAGGCAAAGGCTACTAGGTGGTAGATGCTAGGATCATGGTAAGATGATGTTAGCAG
The DNA here is from genome assembly GCA_012974295.1 of Dehalococcoidales bacterium. Taxonomy (GTDB): domain Bacteria; phylum Chloroflexota; class Dehalococcoidia; order E44-bin15; family E44-bin15; genus JAAXQM01. Next base: position 1,265 of record JAAXQM010000141.1, on the reverse strand, counting down.
CGAGATTCACTTTGATAGATAAGTAATAGCTCTCCCAACGGTAGCCAAGAAAAGGTAACCACTATGAAAAGGGACTTTGATGCTCTAACATCGGAAACCTTCGATCTCATTGTCGTGGGAGGAGGCATTATGGGTGCCGGTATCGCTCGGGACGCTGGAAGAATGATTTCGCTTCTGGTACAACGTCCCGCTCGTCGCGACTTATTCATGGGGGGTTGCGATACCTGCAACATTATGATTTCAGTCTTGTGCGTCAGGGTCTCCGGGAGCGGGAGATACTTCTTTCTATTGCCAGCCACCTGGTGCATCCCTGCCCTTTTATTGTACCGATAAACAGTACCTCTCAGCGGATGGCAATGGCGTTCGGGCTGCCCCTGTACGATCTGCTCGCATTCGGCAAGTCCCTTCCTTCCCGCCAGCGTCTTACCCGCCATGAGACTATAGAAATGGAGCCAGACCTGGAACTGAAGGGGCTCAAGGGATCTTATCTCTATTATGACTGCCAGTCCCCCTTTGTGGAGCGGCTTTGTTTGGAGAACGTCATTGCAGCTGCAGAACTCGGCGCCTCTGCAGTTAACTATACAGAGGTTACTGGTGTCCTGAGAGAAGGTAGCTCTCTCTCCGGGGTGCATGTACGCGACACCCTGTCGGGGGAGGCGTATGAGCTGCGTGGACACCTCGTGGTAAACGCTACGGGTCACTGGGTAGACTCGGTACTCAAGATGATGGGTGCCGGACAGTCACCTGCCATGCGCCGCAGTAAAGGTATTCATATCATTACACCTCAAATCTCCCGCCACGCTGTAGCTATGTTCTCCATCGCCAAGGGGACGCACTTCTTTATCATTCCCTGGATGGACTACTCCCTGATAGGGATAACGGACACAGAGTATTCCGGGGACCCGGATATCGTGGAAGCCACGATGGAGGACGTCGTCTATGTGATCGAAGGCGTGCATGAAGCCTTCCCCAGTTTAGAATTGGGGAACGTATTATATACCATGGCAGGGTTACGGGCCCTGGCTGATTCGGGAAGCCGAAGTACGAGAGATCTATCCAGGAAATACGAGGTTGTAGATCATGAGAAAACAGATGGTGTGGGCGGCTTGATCTCCGTATTAGGTGGCAAGATAACAGCATATCGTGCCATCGCGGAGGATACGGTGAACCTGGTTTGTCACAAGCTTGGCTCAAAAACTCCCAGCAGCACGGCACACATTCCGCTACCCGGAGCACCATCTCCTTCACAAGAAGCAATGGAGCAG
>JAAXQM010000014.1 GCA_012974295.1 Dehalococcoidales bacterium | reverse complement strand
GAATCAGCAGGTAATGGAGATGACCGTTAATTATGCCAAGGAAAGGATACAGTTTGACCGCCCAATTGGCAGTTTCCAGATCATCCAACATTATCTAGCTGACATGTCCATCGATGTAGACAGCGCTCGAGCTAGTTTATATAAAGCAGCATGGATGCTCAGTGAAGGGCTGCCCTGCAGTAATGAGATCTCTGTCATCAAAGGATGGATCAACGAGGCTTATAGAAGGGTGGCTACTCAAGCACACCAGATCCACGGCGCAATCGGCTTCACCAAAGAGCACGACCTGGAGCTTTACTTCAGGAGGGCTAAGGCAGGGGAGGTATTCTTCGGGGATGCCGATTTTCATCGTGAGGTTGTAGCCCAACAGCTAGGGCTTTAGGTTAACAATAGGAGGATATGATGGACTTTCGATTCACTGAAGAGGAGAAGGCCTTCCGAAAGGAGGTAAGGGATTTCATTGAGGAGGTGTTTCAGGAGGTGTTACCTTCTGACTGGCTGGGGGTAGACCCTGGACCTGAAGAGGAGACAAGGGAGGAGGTTTATCCGCTTGCCGTGGAGGTATGGCGCAGACTGGGGGCTAAAGGTTGGATAGGATTAGGCTGGCCTAAGGAACATGGGGGTGGGGGAGACTTAGCGAAGGACTGGATCCTAAAGGAGGAGCTAATCTACCAGGGGGTACCGGGGATGGACCCTGCCGTCGTTCAAGGCGATCTGATTCTGCAGTTCGGCACCGAGGAGCAAAAGAGTAGATTCATCCCTGCCATTGCCCGCGGAGAAGTAAAATATGCCATAGGTATGAGCGAGCCCAATGTCGGCTCAGACATGTTCGCCCTTCAATTGAAGGCCGTAGAGGAAGCAGACTGCTATGTCCTTAATGGACAGAAGATTTGGAATACCGGTATCCACCAAGCCGACTGGTGCGTGGTTTATGCTCGAACTGACCCTAACGCTCCCAAGAAGCATCTGGGAATCAGCATTTTTATTATCGATCCCAAGAGCCCGGGGATTACCATACGCCAAATAACGCAGATGACCGGTCTCGGCGCCTTCTGTGAGGTCTTCTATGACGATGTCAGGGTTCCCAAGGATAACCTTCTAGGGGAGAAGAACAAAGGGAAGGATGTAAGTATGCATGCCTTTGCTATTGAGAGAACCTATGGACTCGTCATCCTCCACAATGCCAGGAGATACTTTGATCAGTTGGTGCAGTATTGCAAGGAGACCTACACCAATGGGCAGCCTTTAGCCAAAGATCCTGTCATTCGAAATAGACTGGCAGAGATGGCTATTGAGATTGAAGTAGGGTGTAACATGGGCGAAAGAATAAACTGGATGACAAGCCAGAACATGCTCACTGTGCTCCCAAGCTGCCAGAATAAGATCTATGGTGCCCGTGTTGCTCAGAGCGTGGCCAGTTTGGGCATGCAAATCCTCGGGCCGTATGGGCAACTAGATGAGAAATCTAAGTGGGCGCAGCTGGGGGGTAGGATGAGGCATATGTATCTAAGCTCACGTGCCTGGAGTCTTGCCGGTGGCACCAGTGAGATGTCCAGGAATATTATCGCTGGTAGATTTGGTCTAGGATTGCCCAGCTAGAAACTACCAGGGAGGACAATGGACTTTCGCTTTACCGAAGAGGAGGAAGCTTTCCGGATTGATAAACTATTCAACAATAAATACTATTATTGCACCTCTGAATGTAGCTAAACAGTTTAGTATACTTTAGAACGGGTCATCAAAGTAGAAAGGAAACTCCGTCATGACTGATTTTGGAATTGCCGGAAAAATTTTACGGGTTGATCTATCATACGGACATATTTCAGAGACACCAACCAGTGATTACGCCGAAAGATTCCTCGGCGGGCGAGGACTTGCCGCCAAAATCTACTGGGATGAAGTCCCTCCTGAAGCTGGCGCTTTCGATGCAGAAAACCGGTTGATATTCGCTCTAGGCCCGATGGCCGGAATCCCGGCGCTGGGCGCCTCTCGATGGGGTGTTTTCGGGAAGTCTCCCCTGCCCGTATCGGAAAAATTCTGCTACGGAAACCTCGGCGGACGCTGGGGAGCAGAGCTAAAATTCGCCGGATATGATGGAATAGTCATTCAGGGCAAATCGGAAGGGCCGGTCTACCTCCTGATTTCAGACGGAAAAGTGGAACTTAAGGATGCTTCCGCTCTGTGGGGAAAAGGTGCTGCCCGGACAAGGGATCTCCTGAAAGAGAACCTTGGGAATAAAACCAAAGTTGTGGCGATAGGACCGGCGGGGGAAAACATGGTCACCACGGCAACTTTACTAGCAGATAACGATGCCAGCGGCTCCGGCGGAATGGGCGCAGTCATGGGGTCAAAGAAATTGAAAGCTATTGCCGTGAAGGGTATCGGGAAAAAGACGGAAGTAGCCGAACC
>JAAXQM010000046.1 GCA_012974295.1 Dehalococcoidales bacterium | reverse complement strand
TATTTTCGCTACTTGAATAGACTGTTATTTCCATTGATGCTAGAATAGGAAACGTATGATAGAGACGGTTCTTTATGCGTTACAAAGCTACCCTGCAATAGATTTTATTGACGGAGCATCATGAGTGACGAAAGCGTTCGGGTGCGCTACGCTCCCAGCCCAACCGGATATCCGCATATTGGCAACATCAGGACTGCGCTTTTTAACTGGTTATTCGCAAGGCATGCAGGCGGTAAATTCATTGTTCGTATCGAGGACACCGATCAGTCGCGAAAAGTTGATGGTGCACTGGAATCCATTTTAAACAGCCTACGGTGGATTAGAGTCGATTGGGATGAGGGACCGGAGGTAGGGGGCGACTACGGGCCGTATTTCCAATCGGAACGTCGAGACCTATATCAGAAGTATGCGCAGCAATTACTGGAGGGCGGACATGCATACAAATGCTATTGCTCAGCGGAGCGGCTAGACCGCATGCGCGCTGAAATGGCTGAGCGCAAGGAATCCATGCGCAGCTATGATCGTCACTGCCGCGAACTGAACGAGAGGGAGCGTGTAGAGCTTGAAGCCGGTGGAACCTCGCCGGTGATACGATTCAAAATGCCACTTGCCGGCCAAACAACGTTTAACGACCTTATCCGTGGCGATATTACTTTCGACAACAACGAGCTTGACGACCTGGTGTTATTGAAATCAGACGGCTACCCCACTTATCATCTGGCCAACATCGTCGACGATCGTTTTATGAAGATTACTCACGTTATGAGGGCAGATGAGTGGCTTTCGTCTACGCCGAGGCATGTCCTACTCTACAGGGCGTTTGATTGGGAACCACCCCTGTTCGCTCATTTACCAATGATTCTGGGTCCGGACAAGTCGAAACTTAGCAAGCGGCACGGCGCTGCCTCGCTAATAGAATACAGAGACATGGGATACCTGCCAGAGGCAATGATGAACTACCTTGCGCTTCTAGGCTGGGCGCTGGACGATAAGACCGAGATCTTCAGTCAAGAAGAGTTGATTCGGCATTTCTCCATCAGGCGTATTAGCAAGACAGCCGCTATCTTTAACAAAGATAAACTAGATTGGATGAATGGAGTCTACATCCGAAATGTCGTCATTGAAGCTCCCGCGGCTAAGGTGGATTCTGAGGCCTATACACCCGTTATAACAACGGACTTAATACAGCAGCTAATGGAGTTTCTGGACAAACATTTGCCCCACGAAGTGAATCGACCGATATCGCGTGAATATGTCGAGCAAATATGGCCGCTAATCCGGGAACGGATAACTACCCTTCGGGAAGTGGCCGATAACTTTGACTTCTTCTTTATTGACGAACTCGTCTATGAAACTGACTTACTTCTGGACAAGAAGTTAACGACGGATACTGTGGTAACAGCCCTCAAAGCGGCCCTTCAGAGTCTAACCGATCTTTCTGCCGATTGGGACAGAATAGGCAGAGATGCAGAGAAGCTAGCTGAAGATGCCCAATTGCTCGAGGAAGTTCTTCGTCCCCTCGCCGCTGGGCTGGGACTTAAAGCCGGTGAGCTTTTTAAACTGCTTAGAGTGGCGGTTACTGGGAGCACTGCGGCACCGCCCCTTTTTCAGACCATGGCAGCCTTGGGACGGGTGCGGTGCATGAAACGGATCAGGGCAGCGCTAGGAAAACTCGAACTAGTTTAATATCGATAACATGCTAAATTAATCTACAATAGAGAGAGATCGTATGTATTGTATACTTTGTCTTTATTTCACCGAGCAGGAAGAGTGCCGTATACATGGCCAAATAAACCCTGAGCAGCGTGACAAAGGGTGTGACCAATTTATCGAGCGCAGCTTCATGATAGTAGGTAGCAGTGGCTGCTGTGGTCTTTCCGGCTTACCCTTCGCCGATATTCCCGAGGGAAGTGAGACTGATGACTAGCCTTTGCTATGGCAGGCATCTTACGATATAATGTTTAACCACTGGGGAATTGTCTAGTGGTAGGACGGCTGACTCTGGATCAGCAAGCCCAGGTTCGAATCCTGGTTCCCCAGCCAGCATAGAGACGTTAGGTAATTGAGAGAGGTGACATTATGAGTACTGGAAGGATAATACTTCTAATCTTCGGACTTCTTTTCCTCTTGGCATCACTACCTTTAACTATTGGCGGCGGGTCAATACTATGGGCAAACGCTTTTCTTCCGGATGATGATGGATTTTTCATTAGCGGGGACCATAGGCTTGATAGAAATTCCTATGCCATGGTTACCGAGTCAGCCGACATTGATTTTGATGAGGAATGGCAAGGGGGTTGGGTTTGCCAGCGGGGTTTTGGGGACTGCGTCCCCTTGAAAATAGCATCCCGGTATAAAGATTACTCTAAAGCTGGCTTTATACTACTAGCTGGGGAGTGGGCTTGTGTAATACAC
>JAAXQM010000120.1 GCA_012974295.1 Dehalococcoidales bacterium | reverse complement strand
CAATAGAATTCTATAAGAATATGTACTGTCATCTAATAACGAGCATGCTAATTCACTTATCCATTTTTGTCAAGATATCGGTACATTGCTTGTTAACTCCCTATGTGTTCGCATTCCGATAAAGCATATATTTTCTGCATAGAGTTGGTAATCTGTAATGGCGGCAACGTGCTTGATATTATCGAGAGGCTTAGTTACTCATGAATGAGTTTTCTCTTAGCTTACGTGAAAGTGTTTGTGCATTCCTTACGGCAAAACCCTCGGCATCGTTATTGAAGTAGATATAGATAGCATTTAAATCCTCCGCTAGTAACAAAATCCTCTTTGCCCATTTATCCAACTCGTCATCTGTATAGCTACTTAAGTAGAGCATACTTGAACCGTGAAAGCGGATATAGGCGAAATCAGAAGTTGCCAAGAGCGGACAGGGAAAGCCGGGCATATCAAAGACGCAAAAGCCTATATTGTGGCGCCGCAGCGTGTCGAACACCTTTTCGTCGAACCATGTCTCGTGGCGAAACTCAATGACGTGGCGAAACTCATTAGGCAATACTGAAAGGAAACTCTCAAGCAGCTCGTCGTTTCGGTGCATGTTTGGAGGGAGTTGATAGAGAAGTGGACCCAGTTTTTCAGAAAGATTTCGCGCCCGGTTAACAAAGGTCTCTAGAGGCTCGGCGATATCCTTTAGCCTTTTCATATGCGTGATGAAACGGCTTACCTTGACAGCGTAGCGAAACCCATCTGGAGAGGTATCGCGCCAGTTGGAAAAGGAACGCTCGGAGGGCAGGCGGTAGAAGCTGTTATTAAGCTCTACACTGGAGAGGTGATCTGTGTAGAACTCCAGCCACTTCGACTGGGCCAGCTTTGGTGGATAGAAAACATTCCGCCAGTGCAGGTAGACCCAGCCGCTTGTACCGACGTAATATTTTACTCCCATCCTCTGGTGTAGTTAGGGCTGCGAATCAGTCGACTTTTAGTCCCCCGGCGCCGAGGTTAAATATCTCATCTACCTTAACCTTGACCGCTGCTTTGGGCGGAACAGGCATCTTCATCATCTCCGCCAGCTTCTTGGCACCATCGTAGAGTTCTCCCTCGGTTATAAGCTCCGCTTTTCCCACAAAGCGATAGCCTTGCAGCTTGCTCCTGTCCGCTACTGCGATAGCTACTCTGGGATCATTCTGCAGGTTTATCCAGGTACGTCCGCCCGTCAATTCGTAAAACACGATGTGCTCATCGTCCAGCACATGGGTGCTGGCTTTTGTACCAATGTTAGGCGCACCGTTAGGGTCAGTGGTGGCGATAAACGCCTGTTGGCTGGTGATTAGAGTCTTCATTTCTTGGGATAATTTCGCCATTTACTCCTCCTTTCACAGGTTGAAAGCAACTAATCTGATTATATAGGGATTGTGGTATGCCATCAACCTTGATGTCATTCCATGTTTGTGGTAGATTTCGGGATGATGGCAGTAAAGCTGAGGCCAGTGTGAGTCTGGAAAAAGATCGCGCAAAACTCATTCAACACCTGCGTCGTGAGATAGAAGATGAGCAGGTGCTCGACGTAATGGGGCGGGTGCGTCGCGAGCTTTTCGTGCCCACCTCAAGTCGCTGCTTTGCTTATGACGATCGGCCCTTGCCTATAGGAGAGGATCAAACTATATCACAACCCTTTATCGTGGCACTGATGACCCAGGCTCTGCTTCTAACCGGTTCTGAGAAGGTTCTGGAGCTAGGCACAGGAAGTGGGTACCAGGCTGCGATCCTAGCTGAGCTGGTACGCTATGTAATCACAGTGGAGAGGATGCAGAAGCTCGCCCATATTGCGAAACATACGTTAGAGGGGTTGGGCTATACAAATATAGAGGTAAAACTTGCGCAAAGAACGCTGGGCTGGCCTGCTGAGGCACCCTATGATGCAATAATAGTAACCGCCGCTGCCCCTACAATTCCCCAGACACTTGTCGATCAGCTAGTTGTGGGCGGCAGGTTAGTGATACCGGTGGGCTCTCGCTGGGAGCAGGACCTCCAACAGGTCATCAGGAGGGATGAGGGGGTGACAGTCAAGAGTTTAACCCGTTGTCGCTTCGTTCCCCTTATTGGGGAGGAGGCATGGGACGAGGGGTAGGAATGTCCTTACCTATAGTAAATCCTCTTTCCTTAGGCCATTTCTGTTAGCAGGAAATGTTCACGCCTGGTATGCTCGTATTATAAGAAACCGCTGAAAAAGAGGTGCAGGATGCATCCTGCCGGGGGTCTGGGGGTGTCCCCCAGCTTTCTAAATCCCCCAAGATTTGGGGATTAGGGGGTTGATTGAGACTATTTCAGCAATCTCTATAAGTGAGCCGCAGGCTTTTTTTACATTCTTGTTCATCCACCACTGACCAAAGCGAGATTCCTCTTCCTAGTCTATGGATTGAAAAAGAGACT
>JAAXQM010000111.1 GCA_012974295.1 Dehalococcoidales bacterium | reverse complement strand
AGATGTGTATAAGAGACAGAACTATATCAATATGTTGTGGCATGAATCTATCGTCCGGCCCCAGACGATCCATAGTCAGATTCAGTCCTACGATAAATAGCATGACAAATATAAGGAGAAGAGCTGCATACCACAGGGTGAGCTTGAAACCTATTGTCTTGGCAAATGCTGGTATTCTCATAATAAATACCCCCTCCCCTTAACGGTTGAAATCAGATCTCCCGCGCCGGCTGTATTAAGTTTACTACGTATGTTCTTTATGTGGACCTTAACTGTTTGGGTAAACATATTAGCGTCCTCATTCCAGACATGCTCTAGCAGTTCCTCCTGGCTGATGACACGACCTGCGTTGCGCATCAGGTATTCCAGGATAGCGAACTCCTTGGTGGTAAACACTATCTCCGAGCCTCTGTAGTAGCCCTTTATGGCATTTGGATCGAGCACCAGGTCTCCTATCCTGAGAATGGGATCTCTTGTCTCACCCTCCCGGCGCAGTATTGCGCGTACCCGTGCCAGTAACTCGGGGAAATGGAACGGTTTAACCAGGTAATCGTCCGCGCCCTGGTCCAGACCATTCACCCGGTCGTCCAGGCTGGAGCGAGCTGTCAGCATAAGGATGCCTACGGGCGAACCTGCAGCCCGTATTCTCTGGCACACCTCCACACCATCGATCTTGGGTAGATTGAGGTCGAGGATGATGAGGTCGTAATTATTTACCTCCGTCATCATCATAGCTTCCTCACCATCTGAGGCGATATCGGCTGCATAGCCTTGCTGGCGCAGGCCTCTGGCCAGGGCATCTGCCAGGTCTTTCTCGTCTTCTGTGATTAGGATACGCATTTCCTCTATAAGTATACTATCTCAAAAGTAAAGGAAAGGTAAAGAAGGAGTATACTTCTACCGGTCAGGATGGTATCAACCAGATCTTATTACTGGATGCCGCTGAAAAAGAGGTGCAGGATACTTCCTGACGGGGGTCTGGGGGGTGTCACCCATCTTTGAAAGTCCCCCAAGACTGAGGTATATAGGGGGTTCATTGAGAGTATTTCAGCAGTCTCACTAAGAGGCGTTCGTTTTCTTGTGAAACGCGTGGTAGCGGGTGAATTTACCTATGGCACGGCTCGCCCGCTCCAGCGAAAAGTAGACAGGTATCCCTTCCTTAAGCAACCACTGCCGTAATGACTCCTCTTGTCCCGGAAGAAAGCGAGCCAATCCCTCATGGAATACTATAATCAAGGGTTTCCCGTAGTGGTTTTCATGGTCAAATTTGATGAGAGGATCCAGAATTATTCTAGCTTGTTTCTCTGCTTCTTCTTTTAGTGCAGACTTTAGTATCGTGGGATCCATTGCCGCTTTAACGTAGAACAATCCTGGAGAAACGTTGAGAATGGCGGCATCAATTGATAGATCGGCAGTAGCGTACTCGATAGAGCGCGTCAGCGTAGATAGGTCTGCCATTGTCTGTGATATATCTATCGGGTTTTTTAGTATTGCCCCTGCGCGGGGTATGAAGCTCGCCAGTTCCTGAAGTGTTTCTTCGCTGAAGGTGGGCATTTGAAGTCCTGCCCTGGTAATTACATCGGCACCGGCAACGCTATTCCCCCCTCCTCCGTTAACTAATGCTATACGGTTTCCACCCATGGGGCGGAGATACCGGAATGTCATGGCAATATCGAGAAGCTCATCGCCACTATCAGCCCTAACGGCTCCCGTCTGCTTGAAGAAGGCGTCCCATACTGCCAGCTCACCGCCCAGTGATCCTGTGTGCGAGGCAGCAGTTCTTGCACCGCTCTCGGTTGACCCACCCTTCCATATAATAACCGGCTTGGTTTTATTAATCTCCTTGATGATTGCTGTAAGCTTTTTCCCGTCTTTTACACCCTCAATATACATACAGATTATCTCTGTATCTGCATCGGTAGCCAGGTATTCCAGTAAGTCAGTGCTATCGAGCACAGCCGCATTTCCATAACTAATAACCTTGCTCAGGTAAATGCCATGTCGAGACGCATCGAAAACAAACTGTCCGGCATGGCCACCACTCTGGGCCAGCATTGCTACCGGTCCTGGAGTAGGATCAAAAGTTATCCATGTTGTATTTCTGGAAGCAGGAACGTGAATGCCCATGCAATTGGGCCCCAATATACGAAGCCCACCCCTTTCGGCTACCTCTTTAAGCTTCTTCTCCAGCGCTATGCCCTCTTCATCTCCCGCCTCCTTGAAACCACCGGTGTACATTTGAATGTTCTTGGCATTTATAGCAATGCACTCCTCGAGCACAGAGAACACTGCACGCGCAGGGACAGAAATGGTAACCAGATCGATAGGCTCAGGGACTGAAGTTAGATTGGGATAGATCTTTAAGCCGTGAAGCTCTTCACCAACT
>JAAXQM010000017.1 GCA_012974295.1 Dehalococcoidales bacterium | reverse complement strand
AGATGTGTATAAGAGACAGGAGTACCGTAGTGGAGATCCCGGGGCTTTTACCATCCACAAGGAACAGGGTGATACCATCCTCCGCAGAGGAGCCATCCTTGGTTCTGGTGACGCACACCATATAGTCAGCGATATGGGCATTCTCTACAAAGAGCTTGGTGCCATTGATTACATAATCATCCTTGTCGGCAACCGCCTGAACCGTGACAGAGGCCGGGTCGTAGCTGGCGCTGGGCTCGGTAAGGGCCATTGCCAGGATCACCTCCCCGGTGGCTATCTTGGGCAGGAGATCCTTTTTCTGCTCCTCGTTTCCCGCTTCGATGATGGTGAAACCACCGAGTACTACCGTGGAGAAGAAAGGACCGGGGAGACAGGCGCGCCCCATCTCCTCAAGGAGTACCGACAGATCAAGGAAGCTCATCCCCATACCGTCGTATTCCTCGGGGAGTGCCAGCCCCATCCACCCCAGCTCCGCCATCTTGGCCCAGAGCTCCGGAGTGTAGCCCTGCTCGTCATCGGCCATCTCCTTGACCAGCGTGGTAGGGCATTCAGTCTGTAAAAAATCGCGCGCTGTTTTGCGCAGCATCTCTTGTTCTTCAGAAAAGCCTAGATCCATCGTCCGCTCCTTTTTTCGAGTTTTTCGAACTTCTCACCTGTCTCGAACATTTTAATACTTTCCGTTTCTCGTCCCATCATCTTAATACAAAAATGCTATTTGAGCAATATGTGTAATAAAAATCAGCCCCGGGGCAATCCCAGGCCTCTTAAGGCGATGACGTTCCGCTGCACCTCGGACGTGCCTGCTGCTATGGTAGCACCGATACCGAGTATCGACTGGAGCGCCATATTGCAGTCAGGGTCAGCCCATTTGGAGCCCTTCATCAACATCCCGTAAAGGCCCATGAGTTCCGCGCCGGTGTGTCCCGCGTGCTGCTGGAACTCGGAGCCGAAAACACGGGCCATCGATGCCTCCCAATCCGGCTGTAGGCCCTGGGACTGAAGCCAGGCTACCCTGTAGGCCAGTATGCGTGATATAGTGCCCTCGATGTAGAGATGGGCCAATTTCTGTCTAACTACGGGGCTTTTACCGGGAATACTGCCGTCCGGCTGGGGCTTCTTTGCCCATTCGATCAGGCGGTCGACGTTGCGCCGGGCAAGGGCTATGCGGTATATACCCGACCTCTCGAAGCCGGCGGCGGTCATGGCTATTTTCCAGCCCCCGTTCACCTCGCCTACTACATTCTTCTTGGGCACCCGTACATTATCGTAAAATACCTCTGAGAAAGAGCGCTCGTTGGACATGGTGACCAGTGGGCTGACGGTAATGCCGGGGGTCTTGAAATCCACCAGGAAAAAGGTGATGCCGCGGTGTTTCGGTTGCACGTCAGGGTCGGTCTTGGCCAGCAGAAAGCACCAGTCGGCGTGATGGGCCAGGCTGGTCCATACCTTCTGCCCGTTTATGACATAGTCGTCCCCGTCCTCCACTGCCCTGGTTTGCAGGTTTGGCAGGTCGGAGCCGGCCCCGGGCTCGCTCCACCCCTGGCACCACACGACATCTCCCGCAGCTATCTTGGCAAGGTGCTCTTTCTTCTGCTCTTCATTGCCGTGTGCCATCAGAGCTGGTGCCAGCATGCCAATCCCACCGAAGTCCAGGCCAGGGGCACAATGGTAGTTCATCTCCTCATTGATGATTACGCTGAGCATGTGCTCATCCTGCCCGCCGTACTCCTTGGGCCAGGCTATGTTCAGCCACCCTTTCGCCGACAGCTTCTTAGTTATGGCCCGGGCGACCTTCCACTCCTCGTCGGTTTGCTATAGACATATTAAATTGCCTAAAGGCCTAACTCTATGGCCACTGCCTCCCTTTGCGACTCCGTATCGCCAAATGTGGAATCGGCTACGATCGCCCTTCTATAGTACAGCCCCATATCGTGGTCCCTGGTGGTGCCGATGGCTCCGTGTACCTCAACCCCGTCTACGGTGACTTTTTTGTAGGCTTCGTTACAGAATCCCTTGGCTGTGGCCAGCTTTCCCGCCGCTGGTAGCCCCTCTGATACCATCCATGCGGCCTCATAGAGGATGTTTTTCGACATGCCTACCCTTATGGACATATCGGCGAGCATATGCTGGATCGCCTGGTAGGAGCCGATTGGCCTGCCGTACTGCACTCTTTCCTTAGCGTAGGAAACGCTCATATCCAGCACAGCCTGCATGCCTCCGACCATCTCGGCACACTTAGCTACGGTCGCCTTTTCCAGGGTTTTAGCCACAATAGGCCACCCCTTATTCAGCTCCCCTATTATGTTGACCTTGGGGACGCTAACGTTATCGAATACCACCTCGCACTGCTGATCCATGCCCGCGGTGACAAATGGCTCTATCTTGATTCCGGGGCTCTTGGAGTCGACCAGAAATAGGGTAATGCCGTCCTCCGGATTCCCGCCGCTTTTGGTCCTGGCGACAACCACCATATAGTCACAGGCGCTGGCGAACTCGACGAACAGCTTGGTGCCGTTGAGCACGAAGCTATCACCCTTGTCCTCGGCCTTGAGCTCCACGCAGACGGCGCTATAGCCCACGCTAGGCTCGGTGAGCGCTAGCGTCAATATCGCCTCGCCCGTTGCCACCCTGGGCAGTATCTCTTTCTTCTGCTCCTCGGTTCCCGCCTCCACTATCGGTGGGGTTCCCAGAACTACCGAAGCTAAGAACGGGCTGGGTAGTACGTTGCGCCCTATCTCCTCGAAGACGACAACCAGGTCCATCAGTCCCATGCCCATGCCGTCGTATTCCTCTGGTATCATCAGCCCCTGCCATCCAAGCTCCGCCATCTTGCTCCAGAGCTCCAGTGAGTAGCCCTCATCACTCTCCTCTATCTTTCGTACCGTTGCCTTGTCGCACTCGGTGGAGAGGAAATCACGGGCCGAGTTCCGCAGCATGTCCTGTTCTTCGGTGAAATCGAGATCCATGATTCGCTCCTTTACTTAACCCTGGGCAGTCCCAGACCGACCCAGGCGATAATATTTCTCATAACCTCCGATGTGCCTCCCCCCAGCTTATATCCAGGGGTTACCTGGACGAGATTCTCAAACTGCCCCTTCAGTACCGCCCACTTCGATCCTATGGTTACGGATCCGTAGAGGCCCATGGTCTCGACGCCGACATAGGCCATGCGCTGCCACAGCTCGGTGCTGTAGACCTTGGCCCCACACGATGCCGCCGCCGCCGCCATGATATCCCCCTTCTCCTGCAGCCAGCCGCAACGATAGGACAGAGCACGTCCTGCATCGATATCGATCGCTATCTGGGCCAGCCGGTGGCGCACGTGAGGGTTCTCGGACAGGGGTTTGCCCTTAAGCGTGGTCTCCTTGCAGTACTGTACCAGCTCGTTTAATCCGCGGCTGGCGCCGGACATTACCCCCACGCTGGAGCGCTCGAAGTTCATTGTGGACTGGGTGACTATCCAGCCCCCGTTCACCTCGCCTATTATATTCTTCGATGGGACACGCACGTCGTCAAAATAAATCTCGTTGAAGTGCTTGGAGCCGTCCATGCCCTCGATGGGCACTACGCTGACACCCGGGCTCTTCATATCGAGCAGGAAGAAGGTGAGGCCCTTGCTCCTCTTCTCCTCCGGGTTGGTCCTGGCGAGAGTGAAACACCAGTCGGCGCGGTGGGCGCCTGTGTTCCAGCACTTCTGTCCGTTAAGGATCCAGTCGTCGCCGTCCTGCACTGCTTTGGTGGTTAATGAGGCCAGGTCGGAGCCAGCATTGGGTTCGCTCCACCCCTGACACCAGAACCTTTCTGCCTTAGAGATAGGGGGAAGGTGCTCTTTCTTCTGCTCCTCGTTCCCTATAGCTAGCAGGGTGGGTCCTATCATCCCGATACCGAGGGGGTCAACCCCGGGAGCACAATAGTAGCCGAGTACATCGCTGAAGATAAGCTGCTCTATCATCGGGGCATTGCACCCGCCATATTCCTCAGGCCATGGCCGAACCAGCCAGCCCTTCTCTGCCAGCCTTTTAGCCATATAGACATTGAATGGCCAGCCCACGTCGCTGAACATCCCATCCAGCCCCCACACCCAGTCCTCGGGAGCGTTCTTCATCTCTGCTTCGAAGAACTCTTCAAACTCCTTTTTCAGCGCCTCTTGCTCCGGGGTCAGTTTGAAGTCCATTTTGCTTTACTTCCCTCCTTGGATTTCACGCTATCCATACTAATAAAAACGATTCATCTTCCCCCCCCCCCTCC
>JAAXQM010000165.1 GCA_012974295.1 Dehalococcoidales bacterium | reverse complement strand
AGATGTGTATAAGAGACAGGCAATCGTCACGTGATTCCCACGGAAAATGAAACTACGTTCGCTGGCATCCCAAATGCGTCTGTCATTCCGACCAAACGCCTCCGTCATTCCGACCAAACACCTGTGTCATTCCGAACTTGTTTCGGAATCTCAAGCTTAATACAATAAAAAGAGGGATGCTGAAATAAATTCAGCATGACAATTATGTCTCAGACCGCCTCTGTCATTCCGATATATCAATCTCAGTAGATTAGACATGAGAGCTTTTCGAAAAATCTATCGTTTGTAGGTCTATATGGCAGAGAAAGTGTTATTTTCGTGGAGCGGCGGTAAGGACAGCGCTATGGCCCTTCACACCATCAGCGGAGACCAGCGTTACGAAGTTGTGGGTTTGCTGACGACGGTAACTGAGGGCTATAACCGTATCAGCATGCACGGCGTCAGGGAAGCTCTGCTGGAACATCAGGCGAGTTCTATCGGTCTGCCCCTATCCAAAGTATTCCTGTCTAAAAATAGCTCAAACGAGGAATATGAAGCCAGGATGAAAGAAGCAATGCTGAAGACCCGGGAGGCAGGCGTTTCTGCCGTAGCGTTCGGCGATATATTCCTGTACGAGATCAAGAAATATCGCCAGAGTAACCTGGCAAAGGTGGGAATGAATGGCATTTTCCCTATTTGGGCAAAAGGTAATCTGCCTCAAATGTTTTTCGATTTGGGCTTCAAAGCAATTGTAACCTGTGTGGATGCCAAAATACTTGATGCAAAGTTTGTGGGGAGATTATTCGACAGAGAGTTTATCGATGAACTACCGACCAGTGTCGATCCCAATGGTGAAAATGGCGAATTCCACTCCTTCGTATTTGACGGACCGATATTCCGTGAAAAGATAGCATATGAAATCGGTCAGGTTGTGAAGAGGGATTCTTTTTACTTCTGCGATCTACAACCGCAAGGAGCGATATAACCGCTAGAGCTTGATACTCTTCATAAAGTCCTGGTGGATCTCTCTATTGGTAGCTATGACTGTACTGCTATGGATATCTGCCCGCTGCCCGTCAAGCCCGGTGACCACGCCGCCAGCCTCTTCAATAAGCAGCATGCCACTGGCAAGGTCCCAGGGGTATAAGTAAAGGTGAATATATAAATCGAGGCGACCGCAGGCAGTATAAGCCAGCGCCAGCGCCGCCGAGCCCATTACCCTCACACTCACCACGCCGGGCCATAGGGCACTCGCCACTCCGAGGATCTCCTGCCCTATATCAGCGTCGTATCCCATGTCGAAGCCGATCAGGGATTCCTGAAGCGAGGTCTTTGTAGAGACCGATATAGGAGAATCGTTTAAGAAAGCCCCGCTTCCTTTTTCTGCGCGAAAAA
Organism: Dehalococcoidales bacterium; assembly: GCA_012974295.1. Classification (GTDB taxonomy): domain Bacteria; phylum Chloroflexota; class Dehalococcoidia; order E44-bin15; family E44-bin15; genus JAAXQM01. The sequence continues at coordinate 1,009 of JAAXQM010000165.1, read as the reverse complement.
GCTCCCCCCTTACCGGGTCGTAGACTATGCCCAAAACAAGCTCATCCCTGAGGGTAAGAGCGAGGGCCACGCAAAAATGGGGTATGCCATACGCATAGTTACGGGTGCCATCGATAGGGTCGATGATCCATGTGTAGGAGGAATCGCCGGCGATATCGGCAGATTCCTCGGTCATAATACTAAAGTCAGGATATTCGTATTGAAGGAGCGTGGTAATCTTCTTCTCCGCCAGGAGGTCGACATCGGTAACGATGTTGCTTCTCCCCTCTTTATAGGAGATGTTCTTCTCGCCGGGGAAATGTGCCATAATAACATTTCCCGCTTCTTTCACCGCCTGAACAGCCACCTCACAAGCCCCCCTGCCGCTCTTACCAGGCGGCAAATCGCTCATCGTCATCCTAAATGAGCCCCATTCTCTCTTTGACCTCTCTCAAGGTCTCGGTAGCAATAGCACGGGCCCGTAGCGCACCATCGGCAAACACCTCACCGATATACTGCGGCTTAGCGGCTAGCTCAAGACGCCGCTCCCGGAAGGGAGACAGGGCACGGTTTATTCCCTCAGCCAGCTGCTCCTTGCACTCCACACAACCGCGGACGGCATCTCTGCATTCCTGAGCGATTACATCCACGTGGTCGTGATCATAGTGGTGATGGAGGTGCCACACATTGCACACCTCAGGTTTGCCCGGATCTTTACGATATTTACGGGTCGGGTCTGTGAAAGCGGTCATCACCCGCTTTCGCGTCTCCTCGGGCGAGGCGGAAAGCTCTATTTCATTGCCCAGGCTCATGCTCATCTCGTTTACGCCGTCTAGTCCCCGGATAAGGGGAGCCTCGGTGAGCTTAGCTTTGGGCTCGGGGAAAGTTGGGCCGAAGATATTATTGAAGCGGCGTACTATCTCCCGGGCCAGCTCCAGGTGAGGCAGCTGGTCCTCGCCTACAGGGACAGTTTCCGCTTTGTACAATATAATGTCCGAGGTCATAAGTACCGGGTAGCCCACCAATCCAT